>NZ_QRHM01000002.1:0-177354 GCF_003470325.1 Collinsella sp. AM24-1
ATGCTCCGCCTTGCAGAAACGTGTCGTCGCGCACCCACGGCACAAGCTGCCAGCCGCAATGCGGGCATCGGGGGATATCCTCGCTGAGGACCTCGAACCCCGCCATGCCCGCGAGCATGCGTTCGACGTAGGGGCTCGCGTCGAAGAGCTCGTCACAGCATGGCTGCTTGCACTGAAGGTGCGCGAAGCTTCCCTGATAGTTACAGGTTCTCTCGTCGGGAAACGTCTTCTCGGCCTGGGTGTCCACATTGGTGCTCAGGATGAAGTAGTCCTTATGGCCGATGAGGGACCGTAGGTCGAGATAGGGCTGCGAGGCCAGCTCGCGCAGCATGAAGTCGATGTATCGCGCATAGTATGCCCACTGCTGCTCGAGGCTGGGGTAGAGGTGGTAGAAGCCGTCGAAAAGGCTCTTGACTACTTTCGATTGATGCTCAGTGCCCATTGTATTCGCTACGATTAAACTCGGCACAGGGGATACTGGTTTTCCGTGCGAAAACGCTCATGCCGCTAAATTGAGCGACCGCCTGTACTGCAGCGGGATCATCCGCCCGAGCGATCCCTTAATCCGTCGCCCGTTGCGCCAATCGGCAGAAGCCACGCGTGGACGCTAATCGCTCGAGCGAATCGTCGTCGGTTTCCGTTTAACGATTTCTTTTTCCGCTATTATCTGACCCTCGGACTTCCTCGTGATAGAAGTAGTCCACGATCACCGGATGCCCCTGGGGGACTCTGCCATAAGGCATTTCGTTGTCCACAAAGGGGCAATCGTACTTCTTGGCCATTTCCTCGGCTTTTACTTCAAGCGCTTCAAAATAGCTACGGTTGCGCTTGTTATAGATCTCATCGTAAAGCGGTACGAGATTGGGATGTTTCTCGGCGATATAATCCAGGATCGTTTTTTTGAAACCACCCCGAAGATTGAGATTTTCGAGCCAAAACAAATCGCACCGATCCTTTACTCGCTCAAAAATCATCTCAAAATCCGTGATGCCGGGAAATACCGGGGACACGAAGCAGACCGTACGGATACCTTCGTCATACACCTGCTTCATAGCAGCGATACGACGCTCGATGCTCGACGCGGAGTCCATATCGTTCTTGAAGTTCTCATCCAGCGTGTTGATCGACCATGAAACGGTCACTCGTCCAAGCCTCTTCAGCAGATCGATATCCCGTACCACAAGATCGGACTTTGTGCAGATCAGAATATCTGCATCGCTGCCAATCAGCTGCTCCAGGAGTTTCCTGGTATTCCCGAATCGCTCCTCCTGTGGATTGTAGCCATCCGTCACAGAACCGATAACCACCCGCTGTCCAGCGTATTTCTTCGGATTCTTGATTTCCGGCCAATGCTTCACATCAAGAAAGGTGCCCCATTCCTCCTTGTGTCCGGTAAAGCGCTTCATAAAGGAGGCATAGCAATACTTGCAGGCATGCGTGCAGCCTACATAGGGATTGACCGAGTAGCCGCCTACCGGCAGGCTGGACTTGGTCATGATGTTCTTTGCTTCCACCTCATTGATGAGGATTCCATCGATCACTTCCGCCATGTTCTCTGCACCTCCAGCACTCTTTCGAATTCTTCCGGCAATTCCTGAATCATGTTTTCGTCCCCTATGACAGAGACGAGGTCTTCCTTCATAAACATTGGAATGCCAAGCGCGTGCGCCTGGTCCGTCAAAGACCATGCCCACTCCGGTTCCGTATGAACCTTCCTGCTCTGCGCCCCGGTCATGGTACCGACGACGATCCAGTTGATTCCGGAAAAGTCGACCGTACCGGGATCGTCGAATAGCGGCTCAAAAGTAACGAAGAAGTGATTTGCTTTGACGTTTTTCCGAAGGGCGTCGATACGCCACAGCTCCGCTTTCCTCGTCACCGTAACGCCGAACCATGCGTTTTCCAGGTCGGTATCTAAATCCAGCAAATCGGGTCTCTTGGTCAGGAACAGGAACTGATGCTGTGGATTCTCATGGATCTTTGCAAATACCTCGTCTCGCCATTCCAGCTTCCACCCGGAGAGATCGCTCATGCCGGTAAGGAGAAAGTTCTGCGGCCGTTTCTTTTCCATCATCTTGAGCTTGCTCGGGAAGAACGCAGGATCAGCGAAGTCGTCAATCATATGCCAACGTTTCACATTGTTACGGGCATAGCAATATGGACACCCCACCGTGCAGCCGATGACGATATTCATATTCTGAATCTGATTTTTGATGCAGATGCTCATAACGCCTGCCTACCTGCCTCTCCCGTAAACACGCAATCAGCCTTCCCCACCTTGCGGGCAAAAGCCTCGATATCTTGCTTGCAAGCAGCAGGCTCGCAATCGCTCAAATCGTATGACGTGCCGCCGTTTCGATAGACGGCCCGATGGGAAAACGATCGGCTGACAAGCCCGATGCCGAGCTTCTCGCACAGGGTCATCCGTGCTCCCTTTCAGCTATAAAAAACAGGTGTCTATAAACAGTATCCTTGTTGATTTTCGCAGGGGCAATGAACAAACGCGTGCACCTGTCGATAAACGAACAGCTACTGGACATTGTCAAACGACTCAGATTGGAGAGGCGATGGGAGAAACCAAGATCGACCGCCGGCGGCGCTACACCCTCTCGGTCATACAGGAGGCGTTCTTCGCGCTGCTGGCCGAGGTCGGCTTCGCGAAGATGACGGTGGCGGACATCTGCCGCCGCGCCGAGATCAACCGGGGAACGTTCTATCTGCATTACGAGGA
Source organism: Collinsella sp. AM24-1 (assembly GCF_003470325.1). Classification (NCBI taxonomy): domain Bacteria; kingdom Bacillati; phylum Actinomycetota; class Coriobacteriia; order Coriobacteriales; family Coriobacteriaceae; genus Collinsella; species Collinsella sp. AM24-1. The sequence continues at coordinate 2,732 of NZ_QRHM01000002.1, forward strand.
TAAGTACGCGCTGCTCGATGCGCTTATCGACGAGGCATTGGCAGCGGCTCCCCCGCTTGAGGGGGTTGAATCGGCAACGCTTTGCCAGCGTCCGCCGGCAGACGACGATTATCGCCTGCTTTATTCGGACAGCGACTCATACGCTCGCGTAGCCCAGCGCGTCATAGAACGCGGAGCGGAGCAGATGGTTCCCTGGGTCATGGAGAAAACAGGGCTTTCACGCGAAGACGCTTTCCTGCTCTTCGTCCACAACGTCCAGGGCAATCTGGCCGTCAACCGCCTGCTCGGCTGGAGACGAGGCCCCGAGTTCGCCCATGCCCAGGAGCTGCTCAACGCCTATTCCGAAGGGGGCTTACTGGCGGTATCCGCTCTTCGCGATTCCGATAACCCATCGTGACCTGCGATTCAGGAATACCAGCCTCCGAGCCCTCTCGTTCGGAGGCTGCGGCTAAAACCTCATTGCGCGTCTACCGCTCCGCGTTACTCGCCACCTGCCCGCGCCACCGAGAGCAGGGCGCCCAAATCTGCCTGAATCGCCTCTGCCTTGCTTCCAAGCTGCAACGGAGCCGAGCCGTTCGAGATGTTGACGCTCAACAGGTGCGCATCCGGCAGCTTTGCGGTCATGCTCCAGAACGGGAGTGTGATGATACCAGGAGTCATTTCGCCCACGCCGAGCTCCAGCAACAGCACGCGGCCACTGCTGCGCTCGCGCACAAAGCGTTCGTATCGTTCGAGGCTCTCGCGCCATGCTCCGCCTTGCAGAAACGTGTCGTCGCGCACCCACGGCGCAAGCTGCCAGCCGCAGTGGGGACATCGGGGGATATCCTCGCTGCGGATCTCGAACCCTGTCATGCCGGCGAGTATGTGCTCGACGTAGGGCTTCGCGTCGAAGAGCTCGTCGCAGCACGGCTGCTTGCACTGAAGATGCGCGACGCTTCCCTGGTAGTTGCAGACTCTCTCGGCGGGAAACGTTTTCTCGACCTGGGTGTCCACGTTGGTGCTCAGGATAAAGTAGTCCTTGTGGGCGATGGGGGAGCGCAGGTCAAGATAGGGCTGTGAGGCCGGCTCGCGCAGCATGAAATCGATGTATCGCGCGTAGTAGGCCCATTGCTGCTCGAGGCTGGGGTAGAGGTGGTAGAAGCCGTCGAAAAGGCTCTTAAAGCCAAATGCTCGCTGCCAGTCCTCCATTCCGGCGCGCGCCATGCCTGCGCGGTTGTAATGGTTGAACCCGGCGGCGCTCGACATGCCCGATCCGATGCCGACGATGATGGCGTCGGCATCGGCGATAAGGCTTCGAAGCCTATCCGCTGCTCTTTCTAGAGACGGCATTGGGCGACCTCCTCAAAAGCCGGTGCCATATCGCCATCAACGAGAATGGTCTCGCACGAAGCGTCGGGCGCCATGGCCTGGCTGTAGTTGAACACGATGTAGGTGGCGTGCTCGCAGGTGTTTGCAATCTGAGCGAGCACGTGCTTTATGACGCCGTTACGCAGTCCCACGCCAAGCTCGAGGATGGCAACCCTGCCGTTGCGATGGGCTCGCACAAGGCGCGCAAGCTCTTCGAGCTGGGCCGCGGCGATGGCATCTGGATGAGCGAGACGCGACTCGTCGATTGACGTGCGCGTGCTCCCCTCCGTCTCGAGCATTCGGTTCTCGTCGAACCCTGCGCGCGCAAAATGCCCGTCGATATTGCAGGTGATCACGAAGGCATCGGTGTGCTCCGTGAGACGCCGCAACGTGTTCATGAGCGGGCTGGGCTCATATTCGAGATGCTCCTTTTGATGGAACCGCTCGGCCCATCGACATCGCACGTTTGCATCCGGGGAGCTGAGCCCCTGCAGTATGCAGCCGATGCCGTCTGCTTGGGCGAGGTCCCCGTACGCCTCTCGGAAATGAGCATCGGCGCAGAAGAGGTTGAGCCCCTCTGCCATGTCGAGCCCGTTGCTGGCGCCGATGATGACAAGATCCGCCTCGGAAAGCGCCCTGCCTATGCGAACTGCTTTCGCCGTCTCCATGCACTACCTCCCCAGCGTCTTGCGCACGTCGGCGAGTACGTCGGCGATGTCGGCGCGAACGGCGAGGCCCCGATCATCGATCGCGCGGGGGAGAAACTGCGTCTTGTTGTTTACGGCGATGTAGCTAGCCTGCGGCAACTGCGCCGTGAGGGCCCAGAACGGCTCTTGGATAAACGCGGGCGTCATGCGGCCCACGCCCAGCTCGAGGAAAAGGATCCTCTGCCGCGCGTGCGCATCGAGCCAGTCGGACACCTTGCGGTACTGCTTCTCGTAGAGCTCGCCCTGCAGGAAGTTGCCGTAGCCGCGAACCCAGGGGAACGCCTCTGCCCCGCAGTGCGGGCAGCGTGGCACGAGCTCTGCCGGAACCTCCAGGCCGTCTCCCATAGCCTCTACCATGCGGGAGACCGGCTCGACCGCATTCCACACCTCGTCGGTGCAACAGCGGGAGCATTGAAAGAAGCGGTGGTCGCCTTGGATCTCTGCCACCTTCTCCCAGGGGTAGAGCTTCACGAACTGCGTGTCCTGGTTGGTGGTGAGTACGAAGAAATCCTTCTCGGCGAGAATGGCGTCGAGGTCCTTGTAGGGCTTGCGCAGCGGGGCGTTGAGCGTGGTGTCGAGGAAGGTGGCGAGGTATCCCCAGCGCGCCTCGGCGGTGGGCCAGCGGTAGAACGACCCCTCGAAAGCGCCCCTGAAACCGTAGCGCTCGGCGAATTTGCCGAAATGTCTGCGATAGGTCGCGTTGTCCTCGTAGTAGAAGTCGCCGCCGCCCGCCGCGGAGAGCCCGGAGGCCCCGCCCACCAGCACGCAGTCGGCTTCCTCGATCATGCGGGCGAAGTCCACGATTTGCTGATCGTAGGGCTCGGGCTCGCGGTCACTCAGCTCATAGGGCGTGCCGCTGCTGCGGTAGGCGGCCTGAAGGGAAAACGATCTGTTGGTGAGCTCGACAACGAGCTGCTCGTATAGAGTCACTGGATACCTTCTTTCAGCTATTATGAACAGGTGTCTATAAAAAGTATCCATGTTGATTTGTGCGAGAGCAATGAACAGCTTTAGGCTGCTGTCGATAAACGAGCGTTTGCTGGGCATTGTCGAGCGTTGCAATTGGAGGGGCAATGGAAACGGGGAAGATGGACCGTCGCCGACGCTATACGCTCTCGGTCATACGGGAGGCGTTCTTTGCGCTGCTGGCCGAGGTCGGCTTCGCAAAGATGACGGTAGCGGATATCTGCCGCCGTGCCGATATCAACCGCGGCACGTTCTATCTGCACTACGAGGACAAGTTCGCCCTGCTCGACACGCTTATCGACGAGGCCTTGGCGGCGGTGCCGCCGCTCGAGGGAACGGAGGCGGGTGCCCTCTGCCAGCGTCCGCCGGCAAACGATGACTATTATCTGCTCTACTCGGATGACGACGCGTACGCCCGGGTGGCACAGCGCGTCGTCGAGCGCGGCGCCGAGCAGATGGTTCCCTCGATCATGGAGGAGACTGGGCTTTCGCGCGAGGACGCCTATCTGCTCTTCGTCCACAACGTCCAGGGAAATCTCGCGGTCAACCGCCTGCTCGGTTGGAGGCGAGGGCCCGAGTTTGCCCACGCTCAGGAGCTGCTCAGCGCCTATTCCGAAGAGGGCATGCGGGCGGTATCGGCTCGTCACGATCCTCGTAGCTCGTCTTGACCGCATGTCATTTCAGGCAGGCGACGTTGCTATGGCCCCTCTTTGGTTTTCGATGTTGTATAAGGCAATCGCAATCGCCTTGAGCTTCTTTAGGGAACTTGAGCAAGAGATATGGCCTGCTGGCGATTGATTAACCCCATTTGTTTTGGTTACAAGAAAAAATGCTGCGCGCCTGCAGCATGAAGGAGAGGGAATCCTATGAATATCGTTGTATTGAGCGGCAGCCCGCGTAAGGGCGCCAATACCGATACCATGGTCGAGGCGTTTGCCGAGACCGCGCGTGAGGGCGGCCATACGGTCGAGGTCATCCGCGTTGCCAGCAAGAAGATCGCCGGCTGCTTGGGATGCCAGTACTGCTTCGCCCATGAGGGCGTCTGCGTGCAGAAGGATGACATGGCCAACGTGATTGAGTCGCTGAAAGACACCGACATGGTTGTCTTCGCTTCGCCTATCTACTGGTTTGATATCACTGCGCAGGAAAAGACCGCCATCGACCGCCTGTACGCCTTCGGTGCCACGGGTTTCCCGTTCACCAAGACGGCCCTTTTGCTCGATAGCCACAGCGAGGGTGTCTATGATGCGGCGATTGCCATGTACAAGTCAACCTGCGCGTACTGCAAGTGGGAGGACCAGGGCATTGTCACCATTAGCGGCATGACCGAGCGCGGCAGCATGGCCTCCTCGCCCAAGTTGGAAGAGGTGCGCGAGCTCGCCCGCAAGCTCGCCTAAGGACAAGAGGAGCGCATGGCAATCAGCACAAGCGGAAATGCTTGCTGCCCTTACCAAGAGGATTGCTGATTGCCATGCAACGATGCTCCCGCGGACAATTCCGGTGTGCTAAAACGCCTTCTCGTTCAAGAATTCCCTGAACGCGGGGATGTCGAAGCCGACGAGGCCACGTCCACGTTCCCCGATAACGCCGTCCTCGAGGAGGCGGCGTTTGTATTGGCTTGCGTAGTTGCTGGCGACGCCCATGCGTTTGGCTATCTCCGAGACCCTGCTGGGGCCAGAATCGGGCAGCATCGCGAGCAAAAACTCAATGTCTTTATCGGAAAGCTCCTGATAGGTCGTTTCGAGAATACGATCGCGCAGCTCCATACGGGCAAGCAGAGAACCCTGCTGGACATCGGATGTACTGATTTGGGGCGAGTTTTCCGAAACATCCCAAGTGCGATATCCGACGAGCTGCATCATGTAGGGAAATCCGTCGACGGCCTTCACGGCATCCTCGAGCGCTTCTGGCGTGATTGAGCGTCCTCCTGCTTCAATGGTTTTACGAAATGCATTTGCAATCTCAACATCAGTGATTCGTCCCAGCTGATGATACTGGGAGCGTCTGAGGAACGAGACGGAATCGTTACGTAGCAACGCCGATACTTTGTAGGGCAGTCCTGCCATGAGTAGGGCAACTTTTTTACCTTCGCGTACAAAGTGCTGGTAAACAGAGGCAAATTGAAGCATTTCTTCGAGATCGACGGTGACTTCATCGATGGTGATGAGAAGTCCGATGTCATGTTTTTCGAGTTGCTTAAAGATGCCATTCATGCGCGTGCGCCAGTTGCCCTGAGCCGCTTGAGCGTATGTCCAATCGATGCCCACTGGGCCAATTTGAACACCGTTTATGCGCGCGTGAGGCTGTGAGAGGTAGCTATCTGCGGCTTCTTTGGTTCGCTCGATAATATCTTCGAGCATGCCTGGCATGGCGGAGACATTTGCTGCGATCCAGTCGTGTTCAAGCGCCGTTTCTGAAAGGAGCGAGAGAAGTGCCGTCTTGCCCGTTCCCCTTGCGCCAGTAAAAATGGTCGACAGGTTGGGATCTCCTGGGCCGTTGATAAAGCCACGGTTGATGTCGCGCAGGATATGCTCGCGACCCGCTAGAAAGGGAGGGACGCTTCCAAATGTTGGGGTAAAGGGGTTCTTGCTGTACTCCATGGTAGCTCCTTTGCAGGTTTTGCTAATTTTTGCAAGTTTTGCTAACTTTTGCAAGTTTTGCTAACGACTGACCAAAGGGCATCGAAGTAGTGACGCTGACATTTTTTACGCAGAAAAATAAGCAGAAATCAATTTATCTGCGTTAAAAAATAGTTGAGAAGAAAAACGACGAGTCCCGGGCGCAATGCCGTTGCGTTCCGGGCCTCGTCGCTTTGCGAAGTATCTAACGATCTCGTTGCCGTGGTACCTAGTCAAACAGACTTGGCATGTCGTTTTCTTTCATGAGGGCACCGGCGGAGGGCAGGCTTTGCGCCGTGAACTTCTCGGCCGAGACGCCGGCGCCAAGGATCTCCTCGGTCGTGCCGACGGTGGTGACCGAGCGGCCCTTCTTGGCCGTAAAGGCCTGGACGCCCTGCGTGTTGGTGGTCGTCTTGGTCTTGAGCAGCGATGTGTTGAAGTTCATCAGGCGGTAGTCGCTCGAGACCAGCGCGAGGTCGCGGTCTTCCTTGAGCACCTGGGCATACAGCAGCTTGCTGCCGCCGTAGATTGCGTTCTTCAGACGCTTGCGGTTGGTCTTGGTGACGTATCCGGCAAGTGCGACGCGCACCACGCGGCCGTTCTCAAAGACGAACAGCACGTCGGCCTTGTAATCCTCGGGGTCGATGACCCAGATGACGTTCTCGTCGGGTTCCATCTCAAGATCGGTGGGCAGGTACGAGCCCAGCTGGGCCGACTTGGTGTCCTCAAACGCCGCAACCTTGCACTTGTACACCTGGCTCTTGTTGGTAAAGACCAGCAGCTCGTGCGTGTTGGAGGACGGGAACTCGATAAAGGGTTTGTCGCCGTCCTTGTACTTGAGCGTGGCGGCCTTCTTAAGCACGCGGTCTGTCATCTTTTTAAGGTAGCCATCGCGCGAGAGCATGATGGTGACCGGGTACTCCTCGACCTCGGGCTCCAAGCTTACCTCGATAACCTCATGGGGCTCGATCCTGCCCGTGCGCCGCGGCATCACGTACTTCTTGTTGACCGCGGCCAGCTCGTCGCTGATGACCTTCTTGATGTTGTCCTCGCTGGAGAGGATCTCCTCAAGCTCGGCAATCTCGCCCTCGAGCTTGGCGATATCCTTGGTGCGGTTGAGGATGTACTCCTCGTTGATGTTGCGGAGCTTGAGCTCGGCAACAAACTCGGCCTGGGTCTCGTCGATATCGAAACCCTTCATAAGGTTGGGCACGACCTCGGCCTCGAGCTTGGTGCCGCGGATGATGGCGATTGCCTTGTCGATGTCGAGCAGAATCGCCTCAAGGCCGTGCAGCAGGTGCAGGCGCTCAGACTTTTTGCCCAGGTCAAAGTTAATGCGGCGACGCGTGGACTCAATACGCCATTTGACCCACTCGTGCAGGATCTGGCGCACGCCCATAACACGGGGATAGCCGTCGACGAGCACGTTGAAGTTGCACGAGAACGAATCTTGCAGCGTGGTCGAGCGATAGAGCTTGGCCATGAGTTTGTCGGGGTCGACGCCGCGCTTAAGGTCGATAGCGATGCGCAGACCCGAAAGGTCGGTCTCGTCGCGAATGTCTGCGATCTCCTTGACCTTGCCCTCCTTGGAGAGCTTGACGATGCGCTCAATGATGACATCGGTCTTGGTGGTGTAGGGGATCTCGTAGACCTCGATGATGCGCTCTTCGGGAATCCAGCGCCAGCGGGAACGAATCTGGAAGCTGCCCAGGCCGGTCTCGATGATCTTTTCCATCTCTTCGCGGCGGTAGATGATCTCGCCGCCGGTCGAGAAATCGGGCATGGGCATGTACTCGAGCAGGTCGCAGTCGGGATTCTGCAGGTAATGCATGGTGGCGGTACAGACCTCGTTGAGGTTGAAGCCGCAGATATCGGATGCCATGGCGACGCCGATGCCCTTGTTGGCCGAGACGAGGATGTTGGGGAACGTGGTGGGCAGCAGGCGCGGCTCCTTCATGGCGCCGTCGTAGCTGTCGACGAAGTCGACCGGGTCCTTGTCGATGTCCTTGAAGATCTCGGCGCTGATGGGGGAGAGCTTGGCCTCGGTATAACGAGAGGCGGCGTAGCTCAGGTCGCCCGAATAGTACTTGCCAAAGTTGCCCTTCGACTCCACGAAGGGGGCAAGCAGCGCTTCGTTACCCGTCGCCAGGCGCACCATCGTCTCGTAGATCGCGGCATCGCCGTGCGGGTTGAGCTTCATGGTCTGACCCACGATGTTGGCGCTCTTCTGGCGCTCGCCCTTGAGCAGACCCATCTTGTACATGGTGTAGAGCAGCTTGCGGTGCGAGGGCTTAAAGCCATCAATCTCGGGGAACGCACGCGAGACGTTGACACTCATGGCGTAGGGCATGTAGTTGACCTCGAGCGTCTGCGTGATCGGCTGGTCGGTGACCTCGGAGTGCAGGCCGATGACGTTCTCGGCGTTGACCTGCTTTTTCTTTGGCTGGTTCTTCGTCTTCTTCTTTGCCACGATATCCTCTTGAACTTCTTATGGGCCGTCGTTATCGATTTGCTGCTATTGCAGGTCCAGCTGGTCCAGGTATTCCTTGCCGTGCTCCGAGATATGGCGCTTGCGGCCCGCCTCGTCGTTGCCCAGCAACAGGTTGAACATGGTCTCCATCTTGGTGACGTCCTCGGGCTCCACCTTGATCAGACGGCGCGTCTCGGGGTTCATGGTGGTGAGCCACATCATGTCCGGATCGTTCTCACCAAGACCCTTGGAGCGGTTGATGGAGCACTTCTGGTCGCCGATCTCCTTGAGGATGCCGTTCTTCTCGAGCTCGGTGTAGGCAAAGTAGGTCTTCTCTTTGCAGTTGATCTCGTAGAGCGGCGACTCGGCGATATACACGTAGCCCTCGTCGATAAGTGTGGGCACCAGGCGGTAGAGCATGGTGAGTACGAGCGTGCGGATGTGGTAGCCGTCGACGTCGGCGTCCGTACAGATGATGACCTTGTTCCAGTTGAGGTTGTCCAGGTCAAAGGCACCAAGGTTCTTGATGCGCTTGTCCTTGATCTCCACGCCGCAGCCCAGCACGCGCATGAGGTCCATGATGATGTCGGACTTAAAGATGCGCGGATAGTCTTCCTTTAGGCAGTTGAGGATCTTACCGCGGACGGGCATAACACCCTGGAACTCGGCATCGCGCGAGGTGCGAATGGCGCCTGCTGCCGAGTCGCCCTCTACGATGTAGATCTCGCGGCGGCTCTTGTCCTTGGAGCGGCAGTCGATGAACTTTTGCACGCGGTTGGCCATGTCGGTCTTCTGCTGCAGGTTGGTCTTGATGCTCTGACGCGTCTTCTCGGCGTTCTCGCGCGAACGCTTGTTGATGAGCACCTGCTCCATGATCTTGTTGGCAGCGTCCTTGTTCTCGATCAAGTAGGTCGAGAGGCGTTCCTTAAAGAAGGCCGTCATGGCCTGCTGGATAAAGCGGTTATTGATGGCCTTCTTGGTCTGGTTTTCGTAGGACGTCTGGGTGGAGAAGCAGTTGGTCACCAGCACCAGACAGTCCTGGACGTCCTGCCATTTGATGCCGCTCTCGTTTTTGTTGTACTTGCCCTGTTGCTTGATGTAGGCGTCGATGGCGCTGGTCAGAGCACTGCGGGCCGCCTTCTCGGGCGAGCCGCCGTTCTCGAGCCATGACGAGTTGTGGTAGTACTCCTGCATCATGAAGGTGCGAGAGAAGCACATGCACGCGGTGATCTTTACGTTGTAGTCGGGCAGGTCCTCGCGATCGCGACCGCGACGGTCGGCCTCGATAAAGAAGGGCTCGGTAAGGTAGTCGGCACCGACCTTCTCGAGCACGTAGTCCTCGATGCCCTTGGGGTAGCAAAAATCCTCTTCGGAAAACTCGCCATCGTCGCCCTCAATGCGCAGGCGGAAGGTCACGTTGGCGTTGACCACGGCCTGGCGGCGCATGGTCTCGCGATACCAGTCGTGAGGGATGCTAATCGAGGTAAAGACCTCAAGGTCGGGGCGCCACTTGATGGTGGTGCCGGTACGGTTCTCGTCGCTGGGCTCAATCTCGAGCGCCTTCTTTTTGGCGCCGACGACCTTGCCCTTCTTAAAGTGCAGGGAGTACTTGTTGCCGTCACGCCAAACCGTGACGTCCATGTATTCGGAGGCGTACTGGGTCGCGCAGGAGCCCAGGCCGTTGGTGCCGAGCGAGAAGTCGTAGTCGCCGCCCTGGTTGTTGTTGTACTTGCCGCCGGCGTAGAGCTCGCAAAAGACGAGCTCCCAGTTAAAGCGCTTCTCGGAAGGGTTCCAGTCGAGCGGGCAGCCGCGGCCATTGTCCTCTACCTGAATGGAGCCATCGCGAAAGGCGGTAAGGGTGATGAGCTTGCCGTAGCCCTGGCGCGCCTCGTCAACGGCGTTGGACAGGATCTCGAAGGCGGCATGCGCGCAACCGTCGAGTCCGTCCGAGCCAAAGATGACGGCGGGGCGCAGTCGTACGCGCTCCTCGTCCTTGAGCTGGCGGATACTGTCGTTACCATAGTTTGCGGTGTTTTTTGCCATACTCGCTCTCTCGGTGCTCCTTTGCTGCGTTTAAGTCATATAGATAGTCAAGGTAGCATAGCCCGGCCCTTGGGCGATTCCACCCAACACGAAATCCATCGAACGCGCGTTCGGAGCCGGTGGCCTTTAGCTTCTGCGGTCATTCCCTGCGCGGCGTGGTGCTCGTGTTAAAACCGTGGCTTATCGGCTGGTAGAATTGCCGCATCAAGACTGCATGTTGTTTGAGGGGGCGCAATGACTGAGAAAGAGAAGATGGAGCGCGGGGAGTGGCATGATGCCAACTTTGACGAGGAGCTCCTGGCGCAACGCGCGAAGGCGGAGGCGCTCTGCTATGACTTTAATATGGCAAAACCCGGAAGCGACGCGCAGCTTGACGCTTTGAAATCCTTGCTCGATACCGATCTTCCGCAAGGGCTGACGGTCCTTTCGCCTGCCTACTTTGACTACGGGAGCAAGACGAGCTTTGGTGAGGGCTGCTTTGTAAACCATGGCTGCTACTTTATGGACGGCGGCTCCATCACCTTTGGTGGCAACGTGTTTATCGGGCCGTTTTGCGGCTTCTACACCGCTTCACACCCCCTAAAGGCAAAGGACCGCAACTTGGGTCTCGAGAGGGCTCTGCCTATTGTTGTAGGCGATAACTGCTGGTTTGGCGCGAACGTGTCCGTACTCCAGGGGGTTACTATCGGCAGCGGCTGCGTTATCGCTGCGGGAAGTGTTGTGATGGAAGACCTTCCGGACAACGTGATGGCGGCAGGCGTTCCCGCGGTCGTCAAGAAGGCCATCGAGCAATAACGGAGCTCTTAAACGATAATGCCCCGCGCTCTTCAGCCGGATGCGTTGCGAGAAAACCACTCCTTTTGCGCACGCCTTCAACTCGGCTGGCCAGCACCAGTTTTGGCTTTGCGGAATAAGCAAAATGACATACATGAGTTTCAATATGCAAGATATAGTTGACATCAATTAGTAGATGCAATATATTTCTGTCATGTTGCAACGGATATCTGTCCATTACCACGAAAGGAACTCCATGCCGGGCAAAAAGAACCTACGCATGAAGGCGGCACGCGCGGCGGCTGGCCTTTCGCAAGCTGGCTTAGCCCAAGCCGTGGGCGTTACGCGCCAAACCATCGGCCTTATCGAGGCGGGCGGCTACAACCCCACGCTCAATTTGTGCGTGGCAATCTGTAAAGCGCTACGCGTTACGTTGAACGACTTGTTTTGGGAAGACGAGAGCAACGTCGACCCTGACGCTCTTTAGGAGTTCGCTATGAAATTTGAAGATTTAAAACTCGTGCAAAAGTGGCGTGAATATGCCGGTCCAAAGGATGAGCGCCTGGAGGCTGAGAGCGCGAAGATCTACAAGATTGGTTTCGTGCTGCTTTCGTTTGGCATGTTGATGATCTTTTTCTACCAGTTTATAGCTCGACAGGTTGCGTGGGTTCACAGCGACGCCAGTGAAATGCCGCATGGCTTTGCAACGCCGTTCGAGGCAGCCATGTATTTGTGGCTCGTTCTCGTGATGTTGATTTGCGCAGGACTGCAAACGCGGAAGGGCTATGTCGATACCAATCGTTTTGGGCAAACCGAGCATCTTCCTGTTGGATATTTCCTGCTTGTCAGCGGTCTTAGCGGCGCCGCGTTCGCGCTTGTTATTGCCGCAATGCGCTGTGTCGCTGAGGCGCAGATCGTACCGCTCGAAAGCGTCTTTTGGTTGGCGAACCTGGCCACGGGCGTGTTCTGCGGTGCGACGATTTTCGCGGCCACGTTTGCTGTCCTGTGTGCAACGTTTTTCACGGCGAAAAGACGCCGTGCCAAGCTCGAGGCAGAACTCGACTCCTCAGACGACATCTAATGCGCAATGGGCCGGCTCTGGGTATCCAGAACCAGCCCATTTTGATGTTCGATTAGCCGAGTCAGCGCCTCTCACAAAAGTAAGTAGGAGCTAGCGAGGCCTATCCGAATTGACCTCATTGGCGGTGTCGGTTTCGAGCGCCGTGCGGCGGGCGCTGTAGGCGACGAGGCCGGCGCCTGCCGCGGCGAGTGCTGCAGCGGCTGCCGTAAGGGGAGCGTTGACATCGCCCGTGCCCGCAAGTGCGCCCGCTTTTCCGGAGCGCTTGTTATTGTCGTGGTCCTTGCCACTGCCGGAGCTGCTTCCGCCGGAGCCGCCGCCCTCGTCAGTACCGCCGCCACTTGAGCCACCATCGCCGTCCGCCGGCATCGGGGCGTCGTGAAGTCCTGTCGTATCCGCGCTATCGCATACGCCGACCTGAATTTCTGAGCGTTCGCATGCCGCGTCGGGCACATGAAGCTCGTGCAGTACGGCACCCAGCGCCGAGTTTGCGCCCGGTCGGATTTCCTTGAGCGTTACGGGATCGAGCGCCACCAGGTCACGCGCCTTCGCATACAGCGTTACGCGTTTGCCCACTTCGTCGCTCCAACTCTCGGGGATGGCGAAGCTCATGCGGAACTGTGCCGTGCAACCCGGTGCCAGCACGGCGTTGCCGTTGTCGGCTACCAGCGGGTGCGTTGCAAAACATGCGCCCAGCGTCTCGAGCGCGTACTTCACGTGTGCCATGTCGTTGGCCGAAGCGTCTTCGGCAAGCTCTGGATCGTGGATCGAAGCCATGCGTGCGTTCGCTCCGAATCCGATGGATGCGCTGGAGAACGGCTGGCTGGAGCCCTCTCGGTACAGATCGATCGTGCCGGCGGTCAGCAAAGTGTTGCCGTCGTTTCGCACCGTGACCATGAAGGACTCGCCTGCTGCTCCGGGCACCACCGCGCCCGAGGTAGCGACCGCGCCCGTCGGAGTGGCACACGCCACCAAGGGCACTTCGATGCCGTGCAGCTCTGCCTCGCTCTGCTCCGCGCTCACAATGTGCGTGGCGAGCGCGGAGAGAATGCCTCCCGACGTCAAAAATGTCGTTATCTGATCGACGGGATGGTCCAGCTCGCACATCACGAACGGCTCCGTGAACAGATCGCCTGCCAAGGTGCTGGCGAAGATGCGGAAGTGCTTGCCCATCACTGCTACCGGGTTGCCTTCTTCGTCGTAGGTTTGTCCCACCTTGCCATCGGTGTTCTCTACATAGAGCACGCACCTGCCGTTGTTGCTTACGCTAAACGATGCCGGGCCACAGCCTGCCGCGCCCACGGGCCGCGTTGCAAATGCCGATGCGCCTCGCGTCCAAGTAATATGCTGCAGTTGCTCGTTGACGGTTGCCAAAAAGCCCGTGTGCTGCGGCCACGGCACCGCACGGGGCACCGCGGCGTCCGGCGGCATAACGCCCCAGCCCGCAATGGACCGGCCGATCACGGCGTACGATGCGCAGCCGCAACCGTCTGCGGTCTCGTACGCAACGGGCACCACCATTTTGCCGTTGATGTTTTCGGGCTCGCCCAGCTCGATACTCGAAGGTGCCTGCGGAAAGCGGAGAACTTGGCGGAACGTCAGGCTGTCGCCCGAAACGTCCGACCACAGGGTAAAGCACTCCAGCGCAACCTCAGCCTCGCTGCCGAGCGCCTTTTCTGCGGTGGTTCCGCGGCGGTGGAGGTAGGCACCCGACAGGCGCCCGTCGACCAGCGTCTTGCCCACCGTGATACGCGGGCACTGCAGGCAATGGTAGCCATCCTCTTGCAAGCGGCCGCGCGAGATGCTGCGCCATGACGTATGCGACACCACGCGAACTCCGTCGTTGCTTATGCGCAGGCGCACGACGGACAGTATGCCGGATGTGCTTGCCGTATCGAAAAGGGTACTATCGCCGTCGCGTCGCTCACCCGAGACCAGCAACACGTAGGCGTCCCGGTTTCCTCTTCCGTCCGCATATTCCACCACGTCGAAGTCGTAATCGTATATGCCGTCGCGCTCCACGTCGCCCTCGCCAAACCCAAGGGGAAAGTCCACGGGCGCGGGAGCGGACCACGTGCCGTTTGCCTTTGTGTGCACCACCAGGCGCGAGCGGCCATTGTCGCCGTAGCGCACCGAGGCGATACGGAACAGGCATTCTACGCCGGCAATCATTGCCAGCTTCATGTGAGCTTCGCTGAGCACGCCAGTAAACAGCACGTTGTCGTTCGAGGGCTTGATACCGCCACGCTCGTCTTCCGACACGCCGGCAGAATTGGCGTTGGGGTCCGCAGCGGCGTTCGTTGACTGACCGATGTAGGTGTACTCATACATCGGTGCGGCATTTTCGTCGTTCTCCATCAGCGCATGGACGAAATGTTCGACCTGTCCCGTGTCGTCGCTTTCTGCATCCGCCTCGAGCTCAATGCGCGTGACCGCTTGATCCCAATCGCGCACGACAGGCGCGACATTTACGGCAGTGGCCTTAACCTCGGCGCGTGCGAGCAGCTCGGCGTTGGTGACGATGGTGGCCGATGCGATAAACTGCGGCACACCACCTGCTTCGGCGTTGCCGGCCGAGCCGAAGCAGGCATCCAACGTATAAGGCGTATTTCCACCCAATGCCAGCTCAGAGCGCTGGAGTACATACTGGTCGCCATTGTTCACCGACATATTCCACGAATCGATGAGTGTGGGCCACGACCCCGACCAAGCCTTGGTGGTCCACTTGAACATTACGAACTGGAGTATCACATCGACATCGACGTCTGCACCTACGCGCAGCCGCGGAAGCTGGTGTCCATCTGCCTTCTCGTACCCAATGAACAGTGTGAGGGATGCGGCGCCACGCACAGCGGACGAAGCGACGCCTGCAATGCCGGCTCCAAAGGTGACGGCAAGTCCGATCTGGATGGTGAACGAGCCCGACGTGTTGGAATAGTCGAGCGAAATGTTCTTGAAAAACGCCGCGCCGCTGCCGTGCGTGTGGGCGCCCACGGCGAGCGCCAGTTTTGCCAGCACCCAGGGGTTGACGTTTAGGAAAAACGGCACCGGTCCTAGGGTAAACTGCTCGGTCCAATTGAGGTCGGTTCTTACCTGGAAGAGGGCCTTAATATTGCCGTATGCGGGGTCGTTGTTGTCACCCCAGGTTTTGCCCACCCAATCGTAGGCGAGCGAGCCGTACAGCTGTGTGGCGATATCCATCGTGAACAGCGGCGTGCAATGGTGGCGAAGGAGCTTGGTGTTTCTTGGATCGGTGCCCGAACCGGCACTCATACTTTTGTACTGATTCCACTTCCCCTCCATTTCGTCGAGGTAGCGGTTTGCCTGCTTGGCGCCCGACTCGCGCGGTGACTTCTTCCAGTACTCCGGATCCGGATTGCCCGAATCGTTCATATAGCTGGCTGGTTTGTATCCTCCGCCAAACAGCACGTATCCAGCAAACGAGAAATCGAAGAGGATCGGAAATGTGGGTATCCAGCACGTGAACTTATTGCCGCCGATGCCGGGAAACGCCGCGGGGAAATCAAACGGAGTGACCTCTTGGTCCATGGTAGTGGGGACGATAGTGGTCGAGCCCGATTCCGCCTTTGCGGCCGGCGCGGTGACAACGGCCATGGGGGATGAGAGCGTGTAGGTTTTGCCCTGATAGTCGAGGACAAAGCGCAGCTTGCACCCTTCCTCCAGAAGGCCCGATGCCGCGTCGAGAAACTTGTCTTCGAGTGTGAACGTCGCCAGATTATCCGCGCCTGATGCGCTGGCCTTGATCTGGCCGATCTGCGTGACGGTTTCGGGCGAGCTACCCGTGGCGGGCATTACCTTGTTGATGTGCAGCGTTGCCTGTCCACCCTGTGGCAGATGTGCCTGTACAATAAAGGCATGCGTGTCGGGTTGGTCGTTTGCCGCGTCGTCCTTCGGCAATGCCATGAACGTGGCATCAGCGTACTGGATGTCCCATTCGTCGAATGTGAGCTGGCGGAAGTACGGCTCGCCGTCGGACAGCGGACGTGTGGGTGCGGTTATGGCGGTGCCGCCCTGGATACGCGCAAGGGGAATCTCGACATCGCGGTAGCCCGCCATGCTAATGGAGATGCCGCCGTTAAAGTCGTACGCGTCGAGAAGCGTTGCCTCGTCCACGTAGTCTTCCGAAAGAGGGGCGACCTCAAAGATGGCCGTGCCTTCGTCATCGGTCGTGGCGGTGAGCTGCTTGCCTACGGCATAGCGCGATGTGAGCGTGACCTGGGCACCTGCGATGGGCGTATTCTTGTTGGCGACGTCGACCACGACCACACCAAACATGGTGCGCGAGAGAACGAGCACCTTGAAGGGATCTTCTTCGTCGGCATAGGCCGCGGTGGGCGCGAACGGCAGCAGGAAGGCATTTTCGCTTCCCGGCACGCGAGGCAACATAATGCTCGCCAGCGAGGACGCTCCAGCAACAAGTAACGAACGGCGATCAAGCATCTTGGGCTCCCATCCCGCAAATATCGGTGGAAATAATCCAATTTTGCGAGAAGACGCTTCGTGGCGGTAGTGCCGTTCAAGGGTCAAAATGTCCAAATTGATCGAGCGAAGCGCCGGGTTCCGGAACGCGTTCGATGCGCTTGGCAGCCCGGTCGCTAACGCAACATGTGCGCGACCAGCTCGGCGCGTGTGCCGATGCCAAGCTTTGCGTATACGCCGGATAGGCGGTTTTTGACGGTGCCCGGCGATACTCCCATATGGCGTGCGATTTCAGCGTTGGTCCATCCGCGGCAGGCGAGCATGGCCATGGTGAACTCTGTGGTTGTTAAATCGTCGGCAACGTCCTCGCCCGAATCGGGGTTGTGGATGCGCCGCCAGCCGTAGCTGAAGTGGTACGTGATCTCGATGATGCGTGCGAAGTCGTCAGGGTATTGCGTTTTTAGGCATGCCTCGATGAGCCCCTGCAAAAGGCCGTGGTGCTCGCCGATGAGCTCGATAAGGCCGTCGGGACGCGCAATGTTCCAAGCAGCTCCGAAATGCGTCCTTGCGGCGTCGACGTCTTTGAGACTCATGCAGGCCATGGAAGCTGCCAGGTGCAGGAACAGTTCCGAGATGGGATAGCTTCCCTGTTTCATGATCAGGGCGTTTTCCGCCATGCCCAGACTGCGGCCATATTCGCCGCGCAGGTACAGGGCATGCGCCATCACGTAGCTGGCGAACAGTCGCAGGCCTTCGGGCAGATGCGCCGCAAGCGGATAAAACTCTTCGGCAGAATACGGGGAAGGCAAGTGCAGCAGGACGCTCGCGGCCGAGGCGAACAGGATATGCGTGGCGTGGACGGCGGGTGATTCCTCGTCGGCCGGCGTATCGAGGATGCCAGCAAGGCAACGGCGGGCATCGGCGATACGGTTGAGCGACAGACTGGCATATCCGCAGATAAAGCATGCGGAATAGCGCAGTGCGGGGTCGGTGGCGTCAAGATAGGGGCGTGCTGTCTTGGCGGCGAGTGCGGCCTGTCCGCGAAAGTACAGCGCTTCTGCCGTGGCGATGGCGCGTGAATCGGGGTCGGAAATGCCTGCAACCGCAGCGTCAATCTGCCCCGGCGCAAAGGCGGTGCACATCAACGGCATGGGAACGCATGGGTAGCCATCGCAGTCCATCTTCCATCTCCCAACAGCTGGCAACACTAGCAGCAATTGTACTCTTGTTGCTCGGGACTGGAATTTGTGGGTATCGCCTACGATTGTGCCGAACGTATAAAGGAAGAGTCTATTGGCGATGCTCCCAAGGTGGCTACCGAAGTCTAGCTGACCTTGGGATATAGAAAAACTGCCGCCCCTGCAAAAAGCTCTGTCGCAGCGATGGGAAACGCATCTCGTTCTGCATATAATGAGGTCATATGACGGTGCGTCTGCATACGCGCGGCGCATTTCCATCGAATCGAGAAGGAGCTCTGCATGGATCCCAACAAGCGTCCCGACGACATGGTGCGTATCACCACTCCCGAACTTGCCCAGGTGTTCATCGATGAGCAGGTCGCTGCAATCCGCGAGCAGATCGGCGACAAGAAGGTCCTGCTGGCTCTTTCGGGCGGCGTTGACAGCTCTGTCGTCGCGGCGCTGCTCATCAAAGCTATCGGCAAGCAGCTCATCTGCGTGCACGTGAACCATGGCCTCATGCGTAAGGGCGAGAGCGAGCAGGTCGTCGACGTCTTCAAGAACCAGATGGATGCGAACCTGGTCTATGTCGACGCTACTGATCGCTTCCTGGATAAGCTCGTGGACGTCGAGGAGCCCGAGGCCAAGCGCAAGATTATCGGCGCCGAGTTTATCCGCGTGTTCGAGGAAGAGGCCCGAAAGGTGGGCGACGAGGTCAGCTTCCTCGCCCAGGGCACCATCTATCCCGACATCCTGGAGTCCCAGGATGGCGTGAAGGCTCACCACAACGTGGGCGGCCTGCCCGAGGATCTGCAATTTGAGCTTTGCGAGCCCGTTAAGCTGCTGTACAAGGACGAGGTGCGCGTCGTGGGCCGCGAGCTCGGCCTGCCCGAGAACATGGTTGAGCGTCAGCCGTTCCCCGGTCCTGGCCTGGGCGTCCGCTGCCTTGGCGCCATCACCCGTGACCGTCTCGAGGCGCTGCGCGAGGCCGATGCCATCGTGCGCGAAGAGATCGACAAGGCCGGCCTGACCATCTGGCAGTACTTTGCCGTAGTGCCCGATTTCCGCGCTACCGGTGTGCGCGAGGGCAAGCGCGCCTACGACTGGCCCTGCATCATCCGTTGCATCAACACCGTCGACGTCATGACCGCCGAGGTGCCTGAGCTCGACTGGGCGCTGCTCAAGCGCATTACCGCTCGCGTGACCGCCGAGGTCCCCGGTATTTGCCGCGTTTGCTACGACCTCACGCCGAAGCCCGTTGGCACGGTCGAGTGGGAGTAAGCTAACTCAGCTGGTAGGCGACGAGAACTAGCAGATGTGACAAAGGGACAGTCCCTTTGTCACATCCTCGATATTATGTGCGGGATGGTACGCCACGCGGCGTGCCATCCCGTTCGTTATTTTAATGAGCCGAGTGCGCGAGTGGGAAGAGTCACGAGCATGGTCGTTCCGCGCTCCGAGCTCTCTTCGACCTCGATGGAGCCGCCGTGGAGTGCGGCAATCTCCCAGACCAGTGCAAGCCCCAGCCCCACGCCGCCATATGCCCTGCTGCGCGATTTGTCGACGCGAAAGAAGGGCTGAAAGATGCTCGTCTGGTATTGCTCGGGAATGCCCGGTCCCTGGTCGCGCACGCGTAGCAGCACGCGGTCGCCTTCGGCGCAGGCGTTGATTTGCACGGTCGAGTTGGGCGCGCTATAGCGTATGGCGTTTTCGGTCAAGTTGAACAGCAACCGATAGATCAGCGTGTCGCTGCCGATCGTTTGCGCGTCGCCCTCACTTGTAAGCGTGATGTCTTTTTGCTCGGCAAGGGGTGCCAGGTCCGTGAGCACTTCTTCGATCATCGGCGCTAGGTCAATCACATCGTTGCAAGGGACACTGCGCAGCTCGCTCATCTCGAGCAGGGTCTTTGTCATGTGCGTCATTCGCTCGGTCTGCTCCTGCAGCAGCCCGAGCAGGCTCGCTGTATCGGCGTCGACGTCGGGGTGCTCGGCGCAAAACAGCTCAACCTGGGCCTGCATGAGCGCAAGCGGCGTGCGCAGTTCGTGCGCCGCATTGCCCGTAAACTGTCTTTGTGCGGAAAATCCCTCGTCAAGGCGGGTAATCATGTCGTTAAACGACGCGCTGCAGCGCCTAAGTTCAGAGGGCACGTCCTCGCTGATTTTTGTGTCGGCGAGGTTGTCGGGCCGCACGCTCTCGACTTGCGTCGCAAAGAAGCGCAACGGCCGCAGCGCATGTCCGCTCACAAAGTAGGCCAGCACGCCGCCGAGCAGCGTCACCGCCGCAGTTATATACCAGCTCGTCGCGCCAAACGATTCTTGGGCGTCGTTCACGACGATGGTCAGCGCGTCGTCGAGCTCTTTGTTTGTCGGGTCAAATGAGCTGGGCGAGGCCGCCTCCACCTTGCTGTGCGCCGATAGTTCATTGCCGATCGAGTCCATGTAGCGCATGCCGGAGTAGCCAACCAGGCAATTCATAAGTACGCAGGTTGAACATATCAGCAGTGCCGTCATCAACGTGATGCGCCACTGCAGCGACAGCCGCTTCATTTGCCGTCCTCCATAACGTAGCCTTCGCCGATTCGGTTGCGGATGGGGTCGTGCCCCAACGCGCCGCGCAGCTTTTTGCGCAGCGACGAGATGTGCACGCGGGTCGCGTTGCTAAAGCTGTTGACGCTGCTGTCCCATACATGCTCGATAAGCTCTTCCTGGCTCACCGGCCGCCCCTGGTTAAGCATCAGGTATTCCAAGATGCCGGTCTCCTTGCGCGTGAGGGATAGGGTCTCGCCGCCCACGGAGGCGAGGCGCGCCTTGGTGTCAAAGCTCAGCGATCCACAGGTTAGAACAACGTCGCTTTGCGTAAAGCGCCTGAGCGTGAGGCTGCGTATACGTGCCGCCAGCTCGTCAAGATGGAACGGCTTGGTGAGGTAGTCGTTGGCGCCCGCATCGAGCCCCGCTACCTTGTCGGAGACCTCGCCACGTGCCGAGAGCACAAGCACCTTGGTCTCACAATCAGTTGTCCTGAGTTGCCTGAGCACGGTCATGCCGTCGACATGGGGGAGATTGAGGTCGAGCACGACAAGATCAAAGGTCTCGACATCGAGCAGATCGAGGGCCTGCTGCCCGTCGTAGCAGCAGTCGACGCTATAGGCCAAGTTGCGCAGGCTGCGTGCGATCGCATCGCACAGCGCCCGCTCGTCCTCGACGACCAAGATGCGCATAACGTTCTCCTTGCATAGTCATTCACGCTTAACACGGATTTTATAGTCGGTATGGTCCAATGGGTCGCGAAACGAAAGGAGTGGTCAGATTGTTCAAAGCGATTAAGCCTGTGGCGCAGGTGGCTTTGCTGATCGTTGGGGTAGCCATGGTTGGCTTTGGAATTATGCGCGGCGAGGCGGATGCCGTGCTGGCCAAGGCAATCAGGCTGTGCTTGGAGTGTATCGGAATTGGATAAAAGAAAAAACACTGCATCGCATCTTTTAGCGCAATTTCGTGGATTGATTCAGGCGGCGGCGACGCTTGCGACCAATATTCACCTGCCTAACTTTGCCAAGGGCGGCATCTACCAGGGAGCCGGCAAAGCCGTCTGCGTGCCGGGGCTCAACTGCTACTCGTGTCCGGCGGCCTCGGGTGCGTGTCCCATCGGGTCGTTTCAGTCGGTGGTGGGCTCGTCTAAGTTTAGCTTTTCGTATTACGTCACCGGAACGCTCATTCTAATCGGCGTGCTGCTGGGACGTTTTGTATGCGGCTTTTTGTGCCCGTTTGGATGGCTGCAAGAGCTTTTGCATAAGATTCCCAGCAAGAAGCTCTCCACGAAAAAGCTCAAGCCGCTCACGTACATCAAGTATGCCGTGCTGTTGTTTGCCGTGGTGCTGCTGCCCGTCTTGGTGGTCAACGATGTGGGTATGGGCGACCCGTTCTTTTGCAAGTACATCTGCCCGCAGGGCGTGCTCGAGGGCGCGATTCCGCTGTCCATCATGAACATGGGAATCCGCTCCGCGCTGGGAAAGCTCTTTACCTGGAAGCTCGCGATTCTCATTGTGGTTGCGGTGCTGAGCGTGCTGTTCTACCGCCCCTTCTGTAAATGGATTTGCCCCCTCGGCGCATTTTATGCACTCATGAACAAGGTGTCGTTGCTGGGGATTCAGGTCGATCATTGTAAATGCGTCTCGTGCGGCAAGTGCGCCAAGGTGTGCCAGATGGACGTGGACGTTACGCGTACGCCCGACCATGCCGAGTGCATTCGTTGCGGCAAATGCGTGGGCGCGTGCCCCGTCGATGCTATTAGCTTTCGCTACGGGCTGGGTGTGACGGGCGACAAACCCGCGCAGTCCACGCAAGCCTGCGAAAACAAATAGGTACCTATATAAGTTTCGATATAAACGGAGGAACCATGAAACTGTCAAAAATTGCGGCTCTGTTGATGCTGCCCGTGCTGGCGCTGACTCTCGCGGCGTGCTCTGCCCCCAAGGGCGACGCGAAGGGTGCTACGAGCGGCGATGCGCAGATTGCCGAGCTCATAGCGCAAAAGCCGTCGAGTGCCGAGGAGGCGGCCGAGCTGTACCAGCAGCTGCTGCAAAAGGAAAACGAGATCTTTGCGAGCGATAACGCCCTATGGGAAAAGGTGTTCCTTGCGGCCAACAAAGACACTCCCATGATTGAGGACGGCAAGAACTACGGTGACTTCTTGCTCGATACCATCGAGGGCGCCAAGGATCAGTTTGCGGCTGACGAGCTTAAGACGCTTAAGGCCGGCGCGCAGCAGGTCAAGGAGATCGAGGACAAGCTCATGGCGCTGGAGAAGGAGTTCCCCGGATGCGGCAGCACGCCCGGCGAGGGGGAGAGCGTCGATGCCTCGACCGCAGGCATGACTAACGGCGAGAGCGGGGAGACGAAGTTCCCCAGCTTTAAGGGCAAGGACTTGGACGGCAACGATGTAAACAGCGACGAGCTGTTCTCCAAGAACAAGGTCACCGTCATGAACTTCTGGTTTACCACCTGCAAGCCGTGCGTGGGAGAGCTGGGCGATCTGGAGAAGCTCAACAAGGAGCTTGCCGAGAAGGGCGGCCAGGTCGTGGGCGTTAATTCCTTTACGCTCGATGGCAACAAAGACGAGGTGGCCGATGCCAAGGACGTGCTTTCCAAGAAGGGCGTGACGTATAAGAACATCTGGTTTAAGTCGGACAGCGAGGCCGGAAAGTTCACCTCCAACCTGTACTCGTTCCCGACCACCTACGTGATCGACCAGAACGGTAACATTGTGGGAGAGCCGATCATGGGCGGCATCAACTCCGCTGAGCAGCGCGAGGCGCTCAACAAACTGATCGATCAGGCACTCGCGAAGAGCGAACAGTAAGTCCGTGGGACAGACAACTGAAGGGGAGTCGCTGGAAACAGCGACTCTTTTTTCTGCTTCGGGGTAGCATCATGGGTATACGTCGAAAGGGCACGCAGCTTTTCGTGCATTGCCCGAGCGGTGCGCGAAGCAACCAAGCTGTGAGTTTTCTTAAGCGTTCTGGGTATGGCAGTGTCAAGAATATCGGCGGCATAAGCGGCTACACGGGAAAGGTGGTGCGTTAGCTATGAAGGTGGTTATCGTTGGAGGCGTCGCGGGCGGCGCATCGGCGGCGGCACGTTTGCGCAGGCTCGACGAGCAGGCCCAAATTGTCATCTTTGAGCGCACGGGTTTTGTATCGTATGCCAACTGTGGGCTTCCGTACTACATTGGCGGCGTGATAGAAGAAGAGAGTGCATTGACGCTGCAGTCTCCCAAGGGCTTTTGGGATCGCTTTCGCATTGCGGTCAAGACGAGTCACGAGGTGTTTGCCATCCATCCCGATTCGCATACGGTCGAGGTTCGCAATATGCTGACGGGCGAGGAATTTGTCGAGACGTATGACAAGCTCATCCTGTCGCCGGGTGCAAAGCCGATTCGCCCTGCGTTGCCGGGCATCGACTCGGATAAAATCTTTAGCCTACGCACCGTTGAGGACACGCTGCGTATTCACAGCTATGTTCGAGAGCGGCGACCGAGCAGTGCCGTCGTGATCGGCGGCGGCTTCATTGGCGTCGAGACGGCGGAGAATCTGTGCGAGCTGGGGCTCAAGGTGACCCTTCTGCAGCGTCCCGTCCAGCTTATGAACAACCTGGATTGCGACATGGCGACCCTTTTGCATACCGAGGTGCGTGAGCACGGTATCGATCTGCGCCTCAAGGCCGATGTGACAGGTTTTGAGGAAGTTGATGGCCGCGTTGTCACCCATGTTGCGGGCGATGACCCTATCGGAGCCGATATGGTGCTGCTTGCCATTGGCGTGGCACCTGAGAGCCATCTGGCGCAAGAGGCGGGGCTCGAACTGGGCATCAAGGGGGCTATTGTGGTCAACGACCGCATGGAGACCTCTGCTGCCGACGTGTATGCCGTGGGCGATGCCGTGCAGGTCACGCATCAGGTGACCGGCGAGGACGCGGTCATTTCGCTCGCCGGCCCCGCCAACAAGCAGGGGCGTGTCGTCGCCGATGTCATAGCCGGCATGGACAGCTGCTACCTCGGATCGTTGGGCTCATCGGTTATCAAGGTATTCGACTTGACGGCGGCAAGCACGGGACTATCCGAAAAGGCAGCACACGCGGCGGGAATTGACTGCGACAGCGTGGTCCTGTCGCCCGGTTCGCATGCGGGTTATTATCCGGGTGCAACGCCCATGACCATGAAGGTTGTCTTCGAGAAGCAGGGATTGCGCCTGCTGGGTGCGCAAATCGTGGGCATCGATGGTGTGGACAAGCGTATCGACGTTCTGGCGACTGCCATCCAGGCAGGCATGCGCGGCGATAGGCTTAAGGATTTGGACCTAGCATACGCGCCGCCGTATTCATCGGCGAAGGATCCCGTCAATATGGCGGGCTTTATGATCGAGAACCTCAATCGCGGCATACTGGCGCAGTGGCATTGGGAGGATGAGCCCAACTTGCCACGCGATGGCAGCGTGCAGCTGCTCGATGTTCGTACGGAAGGGGAGTATGAGCGCGGGCATATTGATGGTTTCGTAAACATTCCCGTCGATGATCTGCGCAATCGCCTGGGCGAGCTCGACCGGGCCAAGCCGGTCTACGTGATTTGCCAGAGCGGCATTCGCAGCTACATTGCTTGCCGCATTTTGGCGCAGCATGGCTTTGAGTGCTTTAACTTCTCGGGCGGCTATCGCTTCTTTGCAGCCGTGACTGAGGCTCGCCGCGGCAGCGCTAACGTTATGCCGTGCGGGCTCGAAAAGTAGCGCGCATTGGAATGTGACAAAGTGACAGCCTCTTTGTCGCATCGGGGATGTTATATGCGGGATGGTGCGCCATGCGGCGTGCTGTCCCGTTCGTTTTTTGGCGCGGTTCGTTACATTCCTCACTGGTATCGGCCAAAAATGAGGATAGAGTAGGACAAACGCGCCGAACGTGAACGGCGGGGGAGCGGGCGAGCGCGCCCGCGCGAGAGAGGTTGCCGTCCATGCTGGATCTCAGAGTTATTTGCAAAAGGTACGTTACGCAGTCGTTTACGCAGGTAGCGCTCGACAGCGTAAGCCTGTCTTTTCGCGATAACGAGTTTGTAGCCATCCTGGGTCCCTCGGGTTCGGGTAAAACTACGATGCTCAACGTCATTGGTGGACTCGACCATTTCGATTCGGGCGACCTGCTGATCGATGGCATCTCGACCAAGGATTTCAGCGACCGCGATTGGGATGCCTACAGAAACAATCGCATTGGCTTTGTGTTCCAGAGCTATAACCTCATTCCGCATCAGACCATTTTGGAAAACGTGGAGCTGGCGCTTACGCTCACGGGCGTGGGGCGTGCCGAGCGCCGCCAGCGTGCGCGCAAGGCGCTCGAGGCAGTTGGCCTGGGCGAGCACGTTGACAAGCGCCCGAGCCAGCTTTCGGGCGGGCAGATGCAGCGCGTCGCCATCGCCCGCGCCTTAATCAACGATCCCGAGATTGTGCTGGCTGACGAGCCGACCGGCGCCTTGGACTCAACGACATCCGTACAGGTCATGGATTTGCTCAAGGATGTTGCGCGCGATCGTTTGGTCATCATGGTCACGCACAATCCCGAGTTGGCATACAGGTACGCCACGCGCATCGTCACCCTGGCGGACGGCAAGATCACCGACGATTCAGATCCCTTTGATGCTGCCGAGGCCGCGCGTCGCGAGGCCAAGCCCACGCGCAAAACCTCGATGAGCTTTGTGACGGCGCTGGGGCTTTCTGCCCGAAACCTCATGACCAAGAAGGGCCGTACGGCCATGACTGCCTTTGCAGGTTCGATTGGCATTATTGGCATCGCAGCGATTCTGGCGCTGTCCAACGGCGTAAACGGCTACATCAAAAAGGTCGAGGAGGACACGCTCTCGAGCTACCCGCTTACGATTTCCAAACAAGATTATGACCTGTCATCCATGATGGGCGGGCATGGGGCTACCGATGAGGAGGCGTCCAAGGGCGAGGGCTCGTCCGATGACGCCACCGGTGGCAAAGATAAGGGAACCGATAAGATCCCTGTGGTCACGGCCGTAAAAGACATGTTCGCAAGCGTTAAGTCCAACGACATGACGAGCTTTAAGGCATGGCTCGATGCCGGTGGCGACGGCATCGATAAAGAGGTCAACGCCATTCAGTACGGCTACGGTGTATCGCCGGTTGTCTATCGTGCCGGCAAGGGCGATGAGAAGCCTGTCCGGCTGGTGCCCAACGCCATGACCGAGGCCATGAGCGGCGGCGCAAGTTCGGCGGCAACGGTGAGCATGGATTCCATGGGGACCTCGGTCTTTAACGAGATGATTGACGACCAGAGCCTGCTCGACAGCCAGTACGATGTCGTTGCCGGTCATTGGCCTACGTCTGCCAACGAGGCCGTGATGGTGCTTTCGAGCCGCGGCACGGTGGGCGATTACACCCTCTATAGCATCGGTGCGCTGGATATCGATGAGCTTAACGACCTGGTTAACAGTGCCATGACGGCCGACGGCAAGGTCGAGACGCCCAAGGCCGGCACCGACTTTACCTACGACGATGCGCTGTCCACGACGTTTAAGGTGCTGTCGCCGTCCGATGCCTATCGCAAAAACGAAGAGACCGGCATGTGGACTGACATGTCTGGCGATGCCGTCTTTATGGCGGCC
The DNA here is from genome assembly GCF_003470325.1 of Collinsella sp. AM24-1. NCBI lineage: Bacteria > Bacillati > Actinomycetota > Coriobacteriia > Coriobacteriales > Coriobacteriaceae > Collinsella > Collinsella sp. AM24-1. The sequence goes on from NZ_QRHM01000002.1 coordinate 29,515, forward strand.
AAGGTTGCCGACGGTATTGACGTGCGCATTGTGGGCGTGGTGCGACCCAACGAGGCGGCAAACGCGAGCGCGTTGTCCCCGGGTATTGCCTATACGCACGCGCTGACTCGCCAGCTTATGGAGCGTGCTGCCGATTCGCAAATCGTGCAGGAGCAGCTTGCCCACCCCGAGACGGATGTCTTTACGGGCAAGTCTTTCGATGAACTGCAAGGCGAGGCCAAACAGAGCGTGGAACTGGGCAGCATGTTCAGTGTGGACGAAGCGGCGCTGAAGAGTGCGTTCTCTCTCGATTCGTCGGCGCTCTCGGGTGCGGCCGGCGGTATAGACCTTTCTGGTATCGACTTGTCCGGGCTGGACCTTGACCTTTCGGGCGTTGGGAAGGGCATTGACTTCAGCGACATCATGGCCAAAGCGCCGGCCCCAGATTTCTCGGGCATCTTTGACGGTCTGGAACTCACGCCCGAGCAGATGCAGCAGGTAGGAACGCTTGCCAACCAGCTGTTTGAGGGCTTTCTGCAGTCTGATCAGTTTAAGGCGCTGTCGCCCGAAGATCTTAAGGACGCGTCAAAGCTTGCTGCCGCATTCTCAGCGTACCTTGAGAATGATGTCGCAGCCCAGCAATACCTGGCTCAGCTCAGGGCGCTTGGCGGCGATGCCCTGGCCGAGCGTCTGCAGCAGGTGATGGGCGACTATGTGCAAAAGCAGCTGGCTCCGTATTTGCAGCAGTCTATGGATCAGGTGATGAAGGCGGTCAGCGAGCAGATTGCCACGACGGTATCGTCCCAGCTCAAGGCGGGCGCGGCAGGGCTCATGGGCCAGATGGCGACGCAGATGTCATCGAGTTTTGCCAACCTGGCGAGCGCTATGCGTGTGGATGCGAGCGCCTTTGCGCGTGCCATCCATTTCAACATGGACGCCGAGGACCTGAGTTCGCTCATGATGGGCTATGCCAAGGCGTCGAAGCTCACCTACGACAACAATCTGACCACGTTGGGCTATGCGGACGAGGCAGACCCCATCTCGGTCAAGATTTTCCCGCGCGACTTTGAGGCCAAGGAGCGCGTACTCGATCACATCGACGCGTACAACAAGCAGGTCAAAGCCGCTGGCCACGATGAGCAGGCAATCTCGTACACCGACTACATGGGCATCATCATGGGCTCGGTAACCGACATCGTGAACACCATCAGCTTGGTGCTCATCGCATTTGTGAGCATCAGTTTGGTGGTGAGCTCCATCATGATCGGCATCATCACCTACATCAGCGTACTGGAGCGCAAAAAGGAGATTGGCATCCTGCGCGCGATCGGCGCGTCCAAGCGCAACGTGGCCAACGTGTTCAACGCCGAGACCTTTATCGAAGGCCTCATTGCCGGCGTCTTTGCCATTGTCGTCGTAGTGACCGTGAGCTTTCCGGTTAATGCCTGGGCACTTGCCGCCAAGCAGGTACCCAATCTGATGAGCCTGCCCCTGCGGGATGCGCTGATGCTCATTGCAATTTCTGTGTTGCTGACGGTCGTTGCCGGCCTGCTGCCGGCCCGCAGCGCATCCAAGAAAGACCCTGTGGAAGCCCTACGCTCCGAATAATGTGACAAAGGGACAGTCCCTTTGTCACATTGGATGAAAAGGCGCGGGAAGGGGGTGGCCCCTTCCCTCGCCTTCTAGTTTGTTTTGCCCATCAGCGTAATACGGACGCTTGGATGGGTGTACTCGTCAAACTCGTCCTCGGGATCCGTATCAAACGAGTAATACGTTTTGATGAGGTCGTCACTCGTCCTGATAGAGATTCTCTCGTAGAGTGAGCCGTTCAAAAATGCCTGCCTAAACTCTTCGGGGAGTTTCTGCGGTGCCAAGAGCTCGGGGCTCACCGTCTTGACGTCAACGGTTTGAACGGCAGAGGAAAGCTCGTCAAGCTCGCGTTCGATGCGGGCAAGGTTATCCTCGAGGCTCGCGCTGGGGTCGACCTCTGCCGCGTAGCTCACTTCCTTGAGCGTCCCCTTGTTGTCAAAGTCCAGATACGTATAGGTCTTCTGGGCGTCGGAGTCGCCTTCGTGCAGATAGCCGCGGACATGATAGCCGTAATCTTGATATCGCTCGTAGGGATCATCGGCGGACACGTGCTCGCATGCGGGCTCTAATGCCTTGCGAGCGATGGCGATCTGCTCGGCCGCGGCCGCTGCGTTCTGTTGCATCTCGATGTTTCCCTGCGCCAGCTGCGGGATATAGGCACCGCACACGATCGCGAGGGGCAGCGCCACAAGCGCGACGATCCACTTTTTTGCACGGGGGATAGGCACGCCACAGGCCTCTGCCATGGCCTTTGCGTTGGCAAAGCTTTCGGCGAGCACGTCTGCCGCGGTGGCGACGGCGCCTACGGCAGCGGCGACTTCTGCCGCGCCGCCCAGGTTGCGTGCGGTCTCGTTGTCGCTGTTCTTGAGCAGGCGCGCGGCGGCCTGCGTACCGATAACACCTGCGATTTGTGCCGAGCGGTCTTTCTCAGCCTGCTCGACGACGAGTCGGTGCTGCATTTCTTTCCACTGCTTGCCGCGCATGCCAAAGCGCGGCGCGAGCGCGCAGTAGCAGAAGATGGCGAGCTCGACGGCGGTGAGCGCCAAGGCGGTCATCATGCCCGTCTCCTGGAAGCTTTCATGATGGAAGACGATATCGTCAATCATTTCGAAGGGAATAATCAAAAAAGGCAGCACAAACGCCATGGCAAGCGCTGCGCCGGCAATCTTGGGATAGATGCAGTATCGCTGGATACGCTTGCGTTCTTGTTCGGAAAGTGTTGCCATGGCTGATCCTTGGTGTCGTAACGGTCGTTGCGGCGCATGGGGCGCGGGGCGCATCAGTTTGAGCTAGCGCTGGATAAGAACATAGAGCAAGATGCTCATCGCGATGAGCAAGAAGCCTGCGATGTTAAACATCAGTGTGGCAAAGTTGCCCACGATGGGGCGTTCGACATAGCTTTTGTCTGGGTTGCTGGGGTTGTAGTACACGGTCATTTGGCTACCGAGGGGCCAAAGCTGCTCCGCGAGGGTGCCTAGGCGGGCGATGGGGCCTGTCTGCACGTGCAGCCAGCCCTTGGCGTCTTCGTAGGCGGTGGCTTGCGTGCGGATGGGGAGTCCCGACAAGCTTTTGGTCTTTATGCCACGGAATTGTTTTTTCGCGCGGTATTGCGTGCCGTCGACGGCGTATTCCAAAACGGGATACATCCTGCCTTCGCCCATAAAGCGATGGTCGATGACCGTTCCCATGGTCACGGCGGTACAGGCCTTGGCTTTCTTGCGAGCGGCGGCTTTCATGAGCGCGCTCACTCCGATAAGCAGGATGCCGATGCCCCCAACCAAGATGAGCGCGAGCAGGGATATCTGCGACGTGGTCACGGCGTTCTCCTTTGGCGCGATACCGTCATATGTGACTCAGTATAGAGAACCCCCGCCCTCGGTGGGCGTATTATGTGACAAAGGGACAGTCCCTTTGTCACATTGATTTGAGAATGGATGTTGATGTATTTATCGCTGGCTCCTATGGAGGGGATTACCGGGCATGTGTTCCGTCGCGTGCATGCGGAGTGCTTCGGCGCGCTCGATTGTTATTACACGCCGTTTTTGCCGCCGCCGCGGGTGGGCAATCGCTTTGGCGGCAAGGCGTTTAAAGAGGTCGATCCTGCCAACAACCAGGGACTTAACGTGGTGCCCCAGCTGATGTCCAAGAATGCGGACGAGTTTGTGTGGGCGGCGCAGGTGCTTGCCGATATGGGTTACCGCGAGGTCAACCTCAACCTTGGCTGCCCTTCGGGTACGGTGGTCGCGAAGGGCAAGGGTTCAGGCTTTCTGCGCAATTTGGATGAGCTCGAGGTGTTCTTGAGCGACGTGTGCGAACGCTCGCCCTTGCCGGTGTCGGTCAAGACCAGACTGGGGCTCGAATGCGATGACGAGTACGAGCGCGTGCTCGACCTCTATTGCCGAATGCCGCTGGCGGAGTTGATCGTGCATCCGCGCGTGCAAAAGGACCGTTATACGGGCTCACCGCGCAAAGAGTTTTACGGCGAGACGCTGGAACGGGCGCCGTTCCCCGTGGCCTATAACGGCGACATCTTTGATCTTGAGGACATGGATGCGCTGGTGAAGGCCTATCCCGGAACACGCCACGTAATGTTGGGGCGCGGCTTGCTTGCGAATCCCGCGCTGGCTCGCATGGTTAAGGGCGACCCTGCCGCTACCGCCGCTGAGCTGCAACGCTTCCATGACATGCTGTTTGCGGCCTATGCGGACGAGATTGGGGGCAACGCGGTCTTTCGCATGAAGGAGTGGTGGTTCTACGCCAAATGCGCCTTCGCCGATCCCGCGACCGTTCACAAACTCGTACGCAAGACCAAAAAGGTCGATGAATACCGTGCCGCTGTCGACCGTGTCTTTCGCGAGCAGCAGCTTGCGCCCATCGCCCGCTTTTGTGGCTAAATGATCCCTTGGGGACGGAGAAGAACGGATCGCCTGTGCCGGACCCATGCAAAAAACTGTACGCCAGCATCCAAGGATGTCGAAAAATATCGTTTTTGGATGCTGACGTACATGTTTGGTTCGGCAGGGGACTAGGCAATCATTGCATCGAGTGTAATGAGTTCCCTGAGTCGCTCCGTGCGCGTTTGCCCATGGCGCTTTGCCTTTGCGTCAAATGCTTCAAGAACCGATTCGCCCACACGTGCCGATAAAACAACGCTTGGTTCATCGGAAATCGGCGGCCTTCCCAACTTGACGGTGTGGCCCTTCGGCCACTCATCTTTTTCGTATGCCGCTGCGGCTTTTTCTAGCTCACCGGGAGCAAACCCCATCATCTTTTCGAGCTGTTTAGCGTCCATAGCGCCTCCTATCGATCGATTCCGATTTCCCTGAGCACCTTGCGCGTAGGAGGGACAAGGGCGTGGTAAATGATGTAACCATCCCGATCGGGGCAACATCGAGCGATGAGCTCCATGAGGCGGCTTCTCTTTTTGTATACAATTTTGTAGACAAAAATACAAGTAACTAGTCATTTAAGAACGTCCCCAACGACTGCCCACAAATAGCTGTACGTCAGCATCCAAAGATGTCGAAAAATATCGACTTTGGATGCTGACGTACATGTTTGTGCCGTATGGGTTTGTGCGTTGGGGCCGGCCGACCGCAATAGAACGCTAGAGCAGGTTCTTCTGTATCCACGCGATGATGTCGCCCGACTCGTAGAGTGGCGTGCCGTCAATGAACAGGCAGGGAACTTGGCGCTTTCCGCCGACGGCGATGAGCGTCTGCTCGGCATCGGAATCGGTCGAGATATTACGCTCGGGGATGGTCACGCCGTTATCGGCCAGGAAACGCTTGACCTTTATGCAATACGGGCAGCCGGTCATAACGTAGAGCGCGAGCTCGTGATCAGTAGCCATAGGTCTCCAATCGGTTGAGGTTTCGATTGAAATACCCAAAGCCGCCGCGGTCTATGCACGCGTCAACGACGACTCGATTGCCTGTACCAGAAACGCCGTGGCGCCGGTGCCGCAGGGCTTGTCGTAGTAGTCAACAAAGCGCTGGTCGGCAAGATAGCCGTGGGCGAGCCCCAAGTACGCCTCGTCTTGGGGCTCGCATCCCCAGTTGAGAGCAATCCAGCGACGATGCATCGCGACAAGCTTGCGAGCCTCGCTTCCATCCGGTTCGCCGTCGCTCATGGCAATCGAGAGCTGGCCCAGAATAGCGCGTTCAAGTTCCTTCATGTCGTTCCATGTCTGAGGATCCATATCCAGTAACGTTTCGTTTGCTGCATCGATAGCCTCATCGCCATAGCGCGCCCGCGCTTCGGCGCCGTAGCGCTCCTCGTTTTCTTGCACGGCGCGCCAGCGTTCCAGTTGCGGCAGCACGGCGCCCATGAGCGAGACAGCTTCGTCGAGCGACATACCGGTGTTTTGTGCCAGGCGCGGGGCACAATCCTCGATCATTGCCTCCATCGTAGTGTCGTAGGTGTACTTGCCGTGGTCGTAGCACCACTTGCAGTAATGATCGGTCGCGGTGCCCGCAGCATCGGTGCCGCAGTCGTCGGGTGTGAGCACCATGCCGCAGCTCTGGCAATAGTGCTCGGGCATTTCGAGCAGGTGGGACAGCGGTTCTCCGGTTACGGCGGCAATGAGCTTCATCATGTCGATGCCCGGGGTGACTTCGCCGCGCTCCCAGCGGCTGACGGCTTGGCGCGTGACATAGAGCTTGGCGGCAAGCTGCTCTTGGGTAAGGTTGTTGGCGCGACGGACGGCGATGAGTTTTTCTGCAAAGGCCATAACGGCTCCTTTCTGCTGCTTGTTGGCTTAAGCATACGCGGCGGCCGACGCCCTTCCAAGCAACCGTTGGTTGCAAAAGGGGCGGTCGCGGTGAGGGATTACGCGCATCGCGCATGCCCTCATGCCGTACAATGACCGGCATGAAACCTATTGCACACATACATACCGACCTGCCGCAAAAGTTCGGCATCCCGCGCAACAGCTTTTTGGCGCCCCATCTTGAGGGACGCATCGTCTTTGAGCCGGAATTTGCCTCCAGCGCGGCAGTTGAGGGTCTGGACTCCTTCTCTCACCTGTGGCTGCTCTGGCGCTTTGAAAACGGAACACCCGGCGGCGCGGCCGAAGACATCGCCGCCGATGCCAAGACACAGGATAGGTCCGGCACCAACGCCAAGTGGTCGAAGACCGTGCGTCCGCCGCGCTTGGGTGGAGCCGAGCGCGTGGGCGTATTTGCCACACGCAGCCCGTTTCGCCCCAATCCCATCGGTCTTACCTGCGTCAAGCTCGATCGTGTCGAGCTTACCGACGACGGTCCCATCATCCATGTGCTGGGAGCGGATCTGCGTGACGGCACGCCCATCTACGACATTAAGCCCTACATTCCGTTTGCGGACTGCCACTCGGATGCGACCGGCGGCTGGATTGAGGATGCGCCGTGGCAAGAGCTCGACGTTGACTTCCCGCAAGCGCTGCAGGAGATGGTCCCGCCCACGAAGCTCCCCGGGTTGGTCGAGGTCCTTCGCCAAGATCCGCGCCGCGCGGGTAGCAAGCACGAGCCAAACCGCATTTACCACTTGGCTTACGCTGGGCTCGACATATCCTTTACGGTTGACGGATCCAAGTTGACGGTAACCGCCGTCAACGACGCGCGGGACTAGCCAGCCATTCGATGGCGCTCGCCAAATTCAACGCCAAACCCCGTGCCAAAATCGCCCACGCTGGTGGACAATAACGCCTATCAAAACAATCCGCTTTGCACGGGAGCTCAGCATGAAATACGACTTTACTTCGCTTATCGACCGCCACGGCATGGACGCCATCGCCGTTGACTCCTGGGGCGAGATCCCTGGCATGGCTCCGAACGCGCCCGACGAGGGCTTCGACCGCATCCCCATGTGGGTGGCGGACATGAATTTTGCCACGGTGCCCACGGTCCAGGAGCACATCATTCAGCGCGCCCAGCATCCCATGTTTGGCTATTTCGATCCGCGCGACGAGTACTTCGACCGCATCATCGAATGGCAGAGCCGACGTAATGGCGTCGAGGGTCTGCTCCCGGAGCATATCGGCTACGAAAACGGCGTGCTGGGCGGTGTCGTGTCGACCCTGCGGGCGTATGTCCAGCCGGGCGATGCGGTGCTGGTCCACAGCCCTACCTACATCGGCTTTACCAAGTCCATCGAAGCCGCGGGCTATCGCATTGTCCACAGCCCGCTTAAGCTCGACGACCAGGGCGTGTGGCGCATGGACTTTGAGGACATGGAACGCAAGCTCACCCAAAACCACATCCACGCCGCGGTGTTCTGCTCGCCGCACAATCCTTGTGGCCGCGTATGGGAGCGCGACGAGATCGAGCGCGCCATGGACATCTATCGCCGGCACGATTGCGTGGTGATTTCGGACGAGATTTGGTCCGACATCATCTTGCCCGGTCACAAGCATATCCCGACGCAGTCGGTGAGCGAGGATGCCCGCATGCGCACGGTCGCCCTCTATGCGCCCAGCAAGACGTTTAACCTGGCGGGCCTGGTCGGCAGCTACCACATCATCTATAACGAGACGCTGCGCGACCGCGTGTGCGCCGTGTCCAATAAGACCCACTACAACGAGATGAATGTCCTTTCGATGCATGCGCTTATCGGCGCCTACCAGCCGCAGGGCTACGAGTGGCTCGATGAGCTCAACGAGGTTATCGAGGGCAACATTGACTACTTCTGCGATTACGTGGACGAGCATTTTGAGGGCGTGTCCTATTCGCGCCCGCAGGGCACCTATATGGTGTTCCTGGACTGCACGGAGTGGTGCCGCGAGCATGGCTGCGATATTCAGTGGCTGCTCGACGAGGGGGCGCGTGTGGGCGTGGGCTATCAGGACGGCCGTCCATTCCATGGACCTTGCCACATTCGCGTGAATCTGGCGCTGCCGCTTTCGCGTGTAAGGGAGGCGTGCGACCGCTTGGACCGCTACGTTTTTAATGCACGGTAAGTGAGTGCTGCATGCGGGGCTGTCTGCCAGATTGGCTGGAAGGCCCCGTATGGTAAAGCATCTGTAACCATTGAGCGCAAGCGCGGTTTTGTCTGCTAATATCTTTGCTCTTGAGTCTGTAAACAGGATCGTCTGGAGCTCGATGAAAAGACCTCGTCGCTCGGCCGCCATATCGTTGTTTGTTGCGCTTGCAGTGGTGGGCGCCTTTGTCGTGGCGATAGCTGGCTGTTCCGGGTTGAATGATGGGGCCGCGGCGTCTGCATCAGAAGGCGCAGCCGCCTCGCAGGTCAAAGACGACAACCTTAAGACGCTCAACGTTGGCAGCGACCTCTATCCACCGTTTGTGTATAGCAACGAGTACGGCGATATTGTTGGCCTGGATGTCGATATTTTGACCGAGGCTTTGGGCCGCATTGGCTACAAGCCAAAGTACCAGCTGATCGACTGGGAAAAGAAGAAAGAGCTGCTGGCGAGCGGCGAGCTCGATTGCGTCATGGGCAGCTTTAGTATGACGGGCCGCGAAGGCGAGTATCGCTGGGCGGGGCCGTACCTTGCGAGCCGACAGGTGGTTGCTGTCGATCCCGAAAGCGATATCTACACGCTTGCCGATCTTGAGGGTAGGGTCGTGGCGGTCCAGTCCACCACCAAGCCCGAATCGATTCTGCTCAATCACACCAATGAAAACGTTCCGCAGATTAAGGAGCTCTACAGCTTTTCGGACCGCTCGTACCTGAACCCGGCGCTTGTCGAGGGCCTAGTCGACGCCATCGCCGCGCATGAGTCCTCGCTGCTCACCTACGAAAAAGACTATGGCGTGACGTATCGCATTTTGTCTGAGCCGCTGCTAGAGGTTGGTTTGGGCACCGCTTTCGATATCAACGACACACGCGGCATCGACGTTAAGCTCACCCATGCCTACCAAGAAATGCTTGCCGATGGCACCATGGAGCGCCTGGTGTCAAAGTATTTTGATGACCCTTCGCCCTTTTTGAATGTGGAGGGCCTGTCATGATTGATGCGTCCGACCACACCGCTCAGGAGCGGGGCGATCGTTCGGCACGGGAATGGCTCATCGTCGTCCTGTTGGGGATAGCGCTCTCGATTGTTGCCGGCGTGACGAGCTACGCCTACACGACAGCTCAGGCCGAGCAGCGCTTTGCCGACGTTGTCGATTACGTGGCGACACAGAGCCTTTCCTACGATGCGTTCAACAGCGCCTATGCGACCAAAAACCTGATTCGCGTTATGGAGATCGCCGGAGAGGCGGCGCGCGATATGGAGCGCGACGGCTCGGTGGATAACGCTACGTTGGAGCAATATGCTGACCAGTTTAATGTGACAGCGCTGATCGTAACGGATGCATCGGGCAACTTGGTGTCCGAGTCCTCGAAGGATGACGTGGGCTACGAGTCGCTCGCCGCGAATCTCAAAGAGGCGCCTGTGCTGGAGGTGGCAGCCCATCCGCTTAAGTCCTATACCGCTCGCATTACGCTTGCGGACGATTCGGTCGCAGACATTGGCTGCGTGGCCCGGCGGGACGGTGAGGGCATCGTTGTCGCGGTGAGGCACCAGAGCGCCAAGGCGGTCGCGAGCAATACGCTCAAGTTGCAGAGCTTGCTCGATGGTTATGAGACCATCGATAGCGGCAATATCGTGATCGAAAACGACGGTAAGGTCGTTGCGACCAACGCTGTTGAGCCCGCCGTGTCAGGCGTGTTCGATTTGCCTGCGACGGATGCCATCGTTGTCAACGGCATTAAGGAGCGTTGCCTGGCTGGTAAGGTCAGATTGGTTAACGACAGCGGTGAGTGGTATCTGGGCACATTTGGTAAAGCGCGCGATTTTTACGTGTACACCTATGCTCCCGCGCAGCGTTACTTTGAGGTTGTTGCCGCTGTTGTTGCCAGCGTGTTGGCACTCTACGGCGGTGTTATAGCCACTGTTGTGTTGGTGCGCCGCCGCGCCGAGAGCCAACGCTTTGCCGACCTGTTGCTGCAGGAGCGCGACTATGGCGACAAACTGGCAAAAGCGGCGCGCGAAGCTTCGTCTGCCAACTCTGCAAAGACGGAGTTCCTGCGTCGCATGAGTCACGACCTGCGCACGCCCATCAACGGCATTCGCGGTATGGTCGAGGTGGGCAATGCCAACGCGGACGACTTGCAAAAGCAGACTGAGTGCCGCTCAAAGATCTGGACGGCGTCGGGACTGTTGCTCGACCTTGCGAACGAGGCACTCGATATGAGCCGCTTGGAGAGCGGGCAGGTCGACCTGAATCTCGTGCCTACAGATATGGTGGCCCTCAACCGTGAGGTGTGCGATATTCTGGAGCGCCAAGCCGAGGAGCGCCTGGTGACAATTATCTGCGACCAACGGACTCTTGATCATCCCTATGCCCGGGTGAGCGTGACGCACCTCAAGCGTCTGTTGCTCAATATTGCCGGTAATGCCGTCAAGTACAACCGCCAGGGCGGCTATGTTCGCCTGACATGCCGCGAGGTGGAGCCGGTGGACGGTGTCCCCGTCTATGAATACACGATCGCCGATAACGGCATTGGCATGAGCGAGGAGTTTCAACAGCACCTCTACGAGCCGTTCAGCCGCGAGGAACAGCAGGTGGAAGGCGCTTCATCGGGAACTGGCCTGGGCGCGTCTATTGCCAAACAGTTGGTCGAGCTTATGGGCGGAACCATGAGCTTTACGAGCGCCTTGGGGCGGGGGACGACGTTTACCATTTGCCTGCCGTTTGAGAAGTGCAAGAGTTCCGAGATTCCCCAGGCAGTTCGCGTGGATGCAGGCGACAGCGACGTGATCCAGGGCCTGCGTGTTTTGCTCGTAGAGGATAACGACCTGAATGCCGAGATCGCACAGTTTACGCTCGACCGCGCCGGTGCCGTCGTGACACATGTTAAAGATGGCGAGTCTGCCGTCGAGACGTTTGCCGCGAGCGCGCCGCACGAGTACGACGTGGTATTGATGGACATCATGATGCCCGGCATCGATGGCCTTGAGGCCACGCGTCAGATTCGAGCGCTCGATCGCGAGGACGCCGCGACCACGCCGATTATCGCCGTGAGCGCCAATGCCTTTGCCGACGACCGTAGGCTTTCGCGCGAGGCGGGCATGAACGCGCATCTGAGCAAACCCGTGAGTTCTCAGGATCTCGTTGAGGCGCTTGCGCACATAGCCGCCGACGCTTCATAAACAAATAGCTCGGTTCCAATACTGGTTGGAACCGAGCCATTTTGCTATTTGCAGGACCTGTTTTTGGGCTTACTTTTCATGGATCTGCTTGCCGCAAAGATGCTCAATCGAAATCTCGTAGAGTTGGACGCCCTTGATGTCTTTGGCGATTTCCTCTTCAACTTCTTCGGCAGAGGGGTAGTACTTAAGCGCGAGCTGGCGGACTTTGTCCTCGATAAACGCAGGTGTCTCATCTACCAGACGGCAACGACCAAAGACCACGGTGCTCATAACATAGGGAGCCCAGTCATCGTCCTTGTACCACTCGTTGCCGTAAACGGTAAAGCAGACTTTATCATCACGCCTGAGTGAATCGACCTTGTGGCCAGCCTTGGCACCATGGAAATAAATCTTGTCGTGCTCGGCGTCAAAGAAGTAGTTGACGGGAATGGCATAGGGGTAGCCATCATCGCCGTTGACGGCAAAGACGCCGCGCTTACAGGTGGCGAGCAGTTCGCGCGCTTCCTCGTCGGTGATGGCGCGTTTCTTTCGACGTAAGGGCCTAAACATCGTTGGCTTCCTTTCTACTGCGCATGGTGGTTGAGCACAAACTATAGCGAAACAGCCCCGTTTTTCTTGATGCGGGCGAGGATGTTTTTGAGCTTGTTAAAGTCGAGCGGTTTGGGCAGATGGGCGTTCATGCCAGCGTCGTGTGCCGCCTTGGCGTCCTCGGCAAAGGCATTGGCGGTGAGCGCGATGATGGGGATGTCGGCTGCATCGGCCTTCTCGCTCAGACGAATCGCGCGAGTTGCCTCGTAGCCATCCATACCCGGCATCATGATGTCCATCAGGATCGCATCGAAGCTGCCGGCGGGACGACTAGTGTATAGTTCGACCGCTTCTTTGCCGTCGGCGGCGCGAGTTACGACGATGCCTTCGCTTTCGAGCAGGGCCTGGGCAATTTCGGCATTGAGCTCGTTGTCTTCGGCCAAAAGAACGTTCATGCCGGCAAGCGAGCAGCTGATCGCCTGCTCGTCCGCACCTTCTCTTGCCTGAGGGTTCTTGTCGATCTCGAGCGGAATCTGGACGTTAAACGTACTTCCCACGCCAACCTCACTCGAAATCTCAATCGTGCCGCCCATCATATCGATGAGCGATTTGACGATAGACATGCCAATGCCGGTTCCTTGGAACTTGCTACGCGCATCGTCGCCTTCCTGGGCAAACGGCTCGTAAATGTGCGTCAAAAACTCGGGCGTCATACCAGTGCCGGTGTCCGAGACGCTAAAGCAAAACACGGCGTGCTCGTCGTCGACCGGCTTGATGGTCGATGAGAACGTGACGGTGCCTCCGTGCTTGTTGTACTTGATGCTGTTGTCGAGCAGGTTGACAAGGATCTGCCGAATATGGGTGGGGCTGCCGATCATATATTGGTCGACAGCGTAGGGCTCGCTGGTGTCGAGCATGGTTATGCCGCGGTCCGATGCGCGGAGCTTGCACAGTACGAGCGCATTGTCGCACAGCTCTTTAAGGTTGAATGATTCGTGCTCGAGCGTCACTTTGCGCTCCTCGATCCTGCCCATCTCGAGGATGTCGTTAATCAGTGACAGCAGGTGATTGGCGGCAACGCGCGCCTTGGCGCGGCTTTCGCGGGCGACCTGCATGTCGCCTTCTCTCAATTCCTCAATTTCGATAAGGCCCAGGATGCCGTTGAGCGGCGTGCGGATGTCGTGGCTCATGCGCGTGAGGAAAGCGGTTTTGGCGGCGTTGGCGGCATCGGCTTTCTGCCGTTCCTCCTGTGCGCGGTAAAGCGACCAGACAAGGATGACGATGCCGGTGAGCAAAATGCAGATGACGACTGCCGCAATGACGATGCGGTTGCGGTAGAGAAGTCGGAACGCATCCGATTCTTGCGCCGAGTACGATGTGGGGAAATAGCTGTTTGCAGAGAGCGATTCACCTGCATTGACGATGCCCTTATTGATGATTCCCAGCAGCTCGGGCTTGCCGCGCGAAATTAAACACGATAGTTGTGCCGTGTTGGTGAGTTCCTGTGTTTCGAAATCCTCGATGTCGTAGATGTCGCGGAGAGTTTCCAGGCGCGTGCTGGGGACAATGATGCAACGTGCCTTCCCCTCATCGAGGGCTTTGAGCACCTCGCCGTCATTCGAATACTCGGTTACCGTTGCGTTCGGAAAGAGACTTTCGAGCTCAAAACGGTTAACGATTGTGCTCTTTGTACAAGCGATGTTCTTAAGGTCGCTGTTCAGGTTTTTGCCACTGTGAATGGCGGTCAGCGAAACCGTTCCCATCGAGTTTGACTGGATGACCCCTGTCTGCTCGGCGAGCCAGTAGTCGCGAAACAACGGCAGGGCGACATCGATGGTCCCGTTGGAAAGGGCTTTGATCATTTGTTTGTTGCTCGAGAGTGCGATTGTTTTGACCGTAATGCCAAACTTGTCGTGCAACGTCGTTGCAAGCGAGGCGAGCGACCCTTCCATCTCGCCGTCGTCATTTTGCGTACAGTAGGGAAGTTGGTTTTTAAGATAGCCGATCGTGATGGTATTGCCGTTTTCTTTGAGCCAGGTGGTCTCGGGGCCGGTGAGCGATGACGAGCCACTGTTTTGGGTCGAGTAACTCGATTTGACTTCCTCGTTATAGCGCGGGTTATCGCGGGCGATGGTCGTCATGGCGGCGTTGATGTCGTTCATCAGATCAGGGCGGCTTTTGGGAACGGCAAAATAGTAGTCGCTCGAGCCTACGTAGAACATGGGTGACGCATCGGGCGACGAAATGGTGTCGTTCATGATGACGGCGTCGACCTCGCCGTCTGCAAGCGCCTCAAAGAGGGCACTGCCGGTGTCGATTTCTTTATAGGTGCAGGTAACGCCTTCGTCGGCGAGCCACTGCTGGCCGACGATAGTTTGCATAACGCCAGAGTTGCAGCCGATGGTGAGGCCTTGGAGCGCCTGGGGGTCACCCTTGGCCAGGTCGTCGCGGTCGGGCCTGGCGTAGATGTAGTAGCGCTCGGTGCCCTCGGGGTTCGAGGAAAAGAGCAGCTTCTGCTCGCGTTCTGCCGAATACGAGATGTTGGGCATGAGGTCGATTTCGCCTGCTTCGAGCATGTCCATAAGCTCGGAGAAGGTGCCGCTAACGTATTCGTATTGCCAGCCCTTTGTGTAATACGAGAGGGTCTGGAGGTACTCGTAGCCCCACCCCGAGAGTCGCTCGCCCGGCATGCCTTCCTGGAAGCCTTTGTTGTTGACGAGCCAGCCAACGCGGACCGTCTTGACCTGCTGGTCGGAGTCGGCGGCAAAGGCGGGGGCGGGCATGACGGCGCTCAGTATGGCGAGCGCGGCAAGCGCGACGGCCAGGGTGCGATATAGAGCCAAGCGAAGGACGGCGGAAGGTTTCACATGAAATCCTATCGAGTTGAGACAGTTTCGCATAAGGATACCAGCTCAGCCTGCCCATTCAGCCGCCGCACCGCTAAACGGTTAGGTAGTCATTGGGGACGTTCTTAACTGACTAGTCGTTTAAGAACGTCCCCAATGACTAGTTCCGTTTGCGGGGGAGGCGTGGGACAATACCGAGCGAATGTGATTGGGCGTCTGGGAAAAGGGGTCGCGATGAACAAGTTGAGGACGCTTGCCGACGTGTTGCGCCAGGCTGGCTTTGCGCGCATCACGGGCCTGTTT
Source organism: Collinsella sp. AM24-1 (assembly GCF_003470325.1). Lineage (NCBI taxonomy): Bacteria > Bacillati > Actinomycetota > Coriobacteriia > Coriobacteriales > Coriobacteriaceae > Collinsella > Collinsella sp. AM24-1. Next base: position 44,899 of record NZ_QRHM01000002.1, read on the forward strand.
CTCGTCTTCTATCTGCTGTGCTCGACGGCCGTCTGGCTGTCCGAGCCCACGACCCTTACGTTTGGCGACGGCCTCTGGTTTAGCTTTGAGACCGTATCGACGATCGGCTTCGGTGATATCCCGGCCGAGACGCCGGTTGCCCGCGCTATCACCGTCGTTTTGAGCGTCATCAGCATCTTCTACATCGCCATGCTCACGGGCGTGGCGGTGAACTACTGCAATACGCTCATCAAGATGCGCCAAAAGGACACCATGGCGCGCTTTATGGATGATCTGGAGCATTTGGAAGAGCTCGATCGTGACGAGCTTGCCGACCTATCGCGCCGTGTGCGCGAATATCGCCGACGCCAACGCTAGAACGGGCGCCGCGCGTCACGACGAGGGGGACTGAATATGAATATCACGGTATACCTGGGTGCCAGCGTCGGCAATGACCCGGCGTTTCTGCCCGCGGTGCAGGAGCTGGGCGACTGGATTGGCGCTAACGGACACGCGTTGGTATACGGCGGGTCCAAGTCGGGTCTGATGGGTGCGCTCGCCGATAGCGTACTCGAGGCAGGTGGACACGTGACGGGTGTTGAACCGAGCTTTTTTATCGAGGCCGAGTTTCAACATGACGGTATCGACGACCTCATCGTGACGAGTGACATGGCCGAACGCAAGGCCAAGATGATTGAGCTCGGTGACGCGTTCATCGCCTTTCCCGGTGGGACGGGTACGCTCGAGGAGATTGCCGAGGTCATGTCCGCCGTGTCGTTGGGGCATCTCGATGCGCCGTGCATTCTGTACAACCTTGGGGGCTACTACAACGATCTTAAGGCGTTGCTCGAGCACATGATTGATAAAGGGCTTTCGAGCCCGAGGCGCCAGCACGGCATCTACTTTGCCGACGATTTGCGCGAGATTGCCTCGATTATCAACGGATAAGTCTTGAGCCTGCCCCACTATGACTCCCAATGGTGCCGTTTGCGGCGCAGACGGTTGGCTCGTTCGGGTAACGCTCGCTCTACAATAAAACGTATCTTTGCCGAATTTGACCACGGGAGGTCCCGATGGATAGTCTTGCAAAACCCAAAAACCGTGCGCTGTTTTTAGTTAGCGTTGCCGTGACCGGTGCGTTCGCAGGCGCCGCGGTCTGGCTGTTCTTTTTTGCGATGGAGCACGGTGTCGACTATCTATGGACCGAGATTCCGCACGCGCTGGGCGTCGCTTCGCCTGAGCTCGCGAGCGGCCCGTTCGGTTTTCTGCCGTACCCGTTTTTTGTCTGCTTGCTGGGCGGCCTGCTGATCGGTCTGTACGAAAAGATTACGGGCACCAAGACCGATGACCTCAACCAGGTGATGGCCAAGGTTAAACAAGACGGTCGCTACCCGTACGACAACCTCGGCAAGCTTTCGCTTGCGGCATTGCTGCCGCTGCTGTTTGGCGGAAGTATTGGACCGGAGGCCGGCCTGACCGGAGTTATCGCGGGTCTGTGCAGCTGGGTCGGCGACCGCATGCGTCGCTTTGGCGCCGAGTTTAGGGAGCTCACGCTGCTGGGCACCCAGGCTGCCCTGACGGCGCTCTTTACCGCGCCCGTGTTTGGCTTTGTGGCGCCGCTCGCCGGTAGCGCCGACGGCCAGGGCGCTGGCGAGGACTCCGCGTCCGATGAGATCACCATCAAGCTGCCCAAGGCGCAAAAGACCGTGGTCTACGGCATCGCGATTGCCGGCGGTCTGGGCACCTATCTGCTGCTCGGCCAGCTTATGGGCGGCGGCATGGGCATGCCCAGGTTCGAGGCCGCCCAGGTGGGTAACCTGGAACTTGTCTGGCTCATTCCGCTGGCGTTGGTCGGCACCGTATGCGGTTGGCTGTACTTTGTCTCTGAGCATGCAAGCGAGGCACTGTCCCATGCAATAGGGGAGCGCCCGGTCGTCAAGGCCATGCTGGCCGGCCTGGCGCTCGCCATCTGTGGCACGGTCCTGCCCTACACCATGTTTGCCGGCGAGACCCAGGCCGATGTGCTCATGGAAACCTATCTGACCATTCCCGCTGGCGTGCTTATCGCGACCGGTCTTGTTAAGGCCATGCTGACGCCCGCCCTCATCAACCTTGGTTGGCGCGGCGGCCACTTCTTCCCGGTTATCTTCTCGGGTGTGAGCCTGGGCTATGGCCTTGCCATCCTCACCGGCGCAGATCCGGTCTTTTGCGTCGCCGTCTGCACCGCCTCGACGATGGGCGCCGTCATGCGTCAGCCCGTCATGGTCGTGGGCCTGCTGCTCATGTGCTTCCCGCTCAAGGGCATCGTCTGCATGATCATCGCCGCTGTTATCGCCGCCGGCATTCCGCTTCCCAAGCCGCTGCGCAAGTAGTACGGTGGCGCACGCCGGGGACATGCCGTTTGCCATGGATTTGCGGATGGGCGATTGCGACCGATTGCGGCCCGCGTGGGTCGAGATTTGCTTGCCTACAGGTCGCGTGCCCGATAGACCTTGGTGCTGACGGTGCAGCTGATTGCACATAGCGTGAGGGCCAGTACGGCAATTCCTGCGCACAGGCAGCCGAGGACGGCGGGATCGGGATTCGCCCCAGCAATCGACATGAGCCAGTTGCTGATGGGGTTGGAGGAGCTCAGCGTGGCCATGGCAAGGCATCCGAGCAGGGCAAACAGGCCGACGGAAAGGCGCAGCGCCTCCATGTGTCCAAATCGAAAGAACAGCGGCTGTGCCAGAAACACCATCATGAGGGAGATGAGCATCGATGCGGCGGAGGCTATTGTGGTCTCAAAGACGGTCTGTCCCGTCGAGGGAATACCCGCGCTGTTGAAGAGCGGGATGGAGACGATGCTCAAAAGCGCGGCGGCGCACGCCATGACGGCCGAGAAGACAATGATGCTCAGGTAGCGTGCACAGATGATGTCTTTGCGCGAGATGGGCAGCGTTGCCCGATAGCGCTCCCATCCGTTTTGATTGTCGTAGCCGGCCAGCGAGTTCATGACCACGATGGGCGACATGGCGCTGACCGCGCAGGCGCCGGCACTCATGCCAGAGTCACCGTCCGATGCGTTGGCGAGGGTCAGTACGACGAAGATGAACAGGCCGACGCCCGCGATGCTCGGGACAAGCGTGCGGACGATGGCGAGCTCAGACATAAAGGCGCGTTTCATTTCGAAGCCCCTTTCAGCGTGAGGCGAAGATAGTCATCAATGGTTGCCCGGTCGCAGGGAATCTCGGGGAAGGCCTCGAGCACATCGCGACGGTTGGGCACGAGCACGTCCACGCTATAGGCGTGGTGGGCGGCACGGGCGCCTTCGACGCAAGCCATAAGCTCTGCGGCCTGTGCTTGGGTGCAGTGGGCGATGCCGGCTCGGTCGGTAATGTCCTCGCGCGGCAGGTCAAACACAATCGAACCGTTATCGATGCAGATGACGCGGTCGGCGGCGCGATCGAGGTCGGACGTAATGTGGCTCGAGAGCAGCACGCTGTGCTGGCCGTCGGCGACAAAGGCAAGCAACTCGTCGAGCAGTTCCTCGCGCGCCATGGGATCGAGGCCCGCGGTGGCTTCGTCCAAAACGAGCAGCTTGGCATTGTGGCTGAGCGCACAGGCGAGCTGCAGCTTCATGCCCATGCCGCGGGAGAGGTCCTTGACCTTCGTCTTGGGGTCGAGGCCAAATCGGTCGATGAATCCGGCGAACGTTTCGCAGCTCCACGTGGGGTACGCCGGGCCTACGAGCCTCTCGACCTGGCCCACCTTGAGCGTGGAGGGGAAGGGGCATGTGTCCAGGACAAGGCCGACGCGGGAGCGCAGGTGGCGCTGTGCCTCGTCGGGCGCGTTGGCGTCGCAGCGCTGTCCAAGCAGATGCGCCTCGCCGGCATCGAGCTTTATAAGCCCGAGCGCGGCGCGAATGGTCGTCGTCTTGCCGGCGCCATTTGCGCCCACAAAGCCAACGATCTGGCCGGGCTCCACGGCAAGTGTGACGTCTCGCAGTGAAAAACGGTCGCTCACACGGCGTGAGATGCCTTTGAGTTCTAGAAGGTTTTGCATGGTATAGCCTTTCTTGCAGATGGCTACTGCATGGTTTCGGGGGCTATCAGGTCGAGCATCTCGTGCAGCTTGTCGCGCGTAACGCCCAGGGCTTCGGCTTGGCTCGCCGCTTTCGCAAGCAGTTCTTCGATATGGCAGAGCTGGTTTTCGCGCAAGAGCTCCTGGTTGCCCTCGGCGACAAAACAGCCCTTGCCCTGCACGGTGCAGATAAACCCGAGCTGCTCCAGGTCGGCGTAGGCGCGCTTGGTGGTGATGACGCTCACGCCAAGATCGCTCGCGAGCGCGCGGATGCTGGGGAGTTTGGCTCCCGCAGTGAGTGTGCCCGAAAGGATCTGAGCTTTGACCTGTGAGGATATCTGTTCGTAGATAGGCTTATCGCTCGAATTGGATAGGATGATGTCCACAGCGGCTCCTTAGCTGTTGGGCTACACGTGTATATAACCGGTAAGCACAGTATATATACACTATGCACAGTTACGCAAGAGACAAATTCGGATTGGGCCGGCTACCCAGGCCCCAACTGATGAATTTGTCCTGATAGGCGCCCTAGAGCGGGATTTCGCGGCTACAATAGTGCGGTTACATCGACGTAATGCACTCAATGCAAGAAAGGATCCGCATGGCAAGCCTGTCGGATGAAATCTCGTCGCGCCGCACATTCGCGATCATCAGCCACCCGGACGCCGGTAAGACCACGCTTACCGAGAAGCTGCTGCTCTATACCGGCAGCATCCAGACTGCCGGCTCGGTCAAGGGCAAGAGCTCGGCCAAGCATGCCGTCTCGGACTGGATGGACATCGAGAAGGAGCGCGGTATTTCCGTTACCTCCTCGGTGCTGCAGTTCACCTACAACGGCGCCTGCGTCAACATCCTCGATACCCCCGGCCACCAGGACTTCTCGGAGGATACCTACCGTACCCTTATGGCCGCCGACGCCGCAGTCATGGTCATCGACGGCGCTAAGGGCGTCGAGGCCCAGACCAAAAAGCTCTTTAAGGTCTGTACGCTGCGCCATATTCCCATCTTTACCTTTGTGAACAAGCTCGACCACGAGGCTCGCGATCCGTTTGAGCTCATGGAAGAGATCGAGAACGTCCTGGGTATCAATACGTATCCCATGAACTGGCCGATCGGCAGCGGGCGCAACTTCCGCGGCGTGTTCGATCGTCAGACCCGTCGCGTCATTGCCTTTGAGGGCGACGGCCACGCCAACGCCACCAAGAAGGTCGCCGAGGTCGAGGCCGAGCTGGGCGATCCGGCCATGGACGAGCTTATTGGCGAGGAGAACCACAAGAACCTGATGGACGACATCGAGCTGCTCGATGGCGCCGGTGACGAGCTCGACCTGGATGCCGTGGCCTGCGGCAAGCTGAGCCCGGCGTTCTTTGGCTCGGCACTCACCAACTTTGGTGTGGAGCCCTTCCTTAAAGAGTTCCTGCGTCTGGCCCCGACGCCGCGCGCCTATACCGATACACTCACCAGCGAGCCGGTCGCGCCCGCCGAGAACGACTTTAGCGGCTTCGTGTTTAAGATCCAGGCCAACATGGACAAGAACCATCGCGATCGCATTGCCTTTGTGCGCATTTGCTCGGGCAAGTTCGAGCGCGGCATGGATGCCTTCCATGTGCAGGGCAACCGCAAGCTCAAGCTGGCTACGGGCACCTCGATGATGGCCGACGATCGCGCCATCGTGGACGAGGCGTACGCCGGCGACATCGTGGGCCTGTTCGATCCCGGTATCTTTAGCATCGGCGACACCGTGTGCTCCGGCAAGCGCCACGTGCAGTATCCGCAGATCCCGACGTTTGCCCCCGAGATGTTTGCCCGCATTACGCAGGTCGACACGCTCAAGCGCAAGCAGTTTGTGAAGGGCATGGAGGAGCTTGCCCAGGAGGGCGCCATCCAGATCTTCCGCGAGCTGGGTGCCGGCATGGAGAGCGTCATCGTGGGCGTGGTCGGCGTGCTGCAGTTTGAGGTACTCGAGCGCCGCCTCAAGGCCGAGTACCGTGTTGAGGTTCGTCGCCAGCCGCTGCCCTATACGGACATCCGCTGGATCCAAAACGACCCCGACACCATCGATATCCCGGGCCTTTCGCTCACGCGCGATACCCTGCGCGTCGAGGACATGCGCGGCGGCAAACTGCTGCTGTTCACGAGCCCGTGGAACGTGGACTGGGCTACCGACCACAACCCCGACCTTGTCCTGTCGGAGTTCGGCAACGTAACGTTTTAGCGCACCGGCGCGGTGGCCCTGTGGGGCTGCCGCGTCGTTTGCTTGCCTGATGCCGTGTGAGCGGCTATTATACCCATCGTCGTCTCAAGCCCGTGACGTCCGAGCAGTTCGGGTCCGATATCCTGCTCGTTAAACCTAAAACCAAAGGAGTACATAATGATCAAGAAGGTCATGGAGGACTACAAGGTCCTGTTGCGGAGCATTCCCGCGGCAACGGTTTCGCTGTTTTTCGTGAGTGTCATCATGATGAACCTGCTGGCCAACAAAGAGCTTATCAGCCTGCCATATCTGGCGCTCGACTGCGGCTTTGTGGTGAGCTGGGTCTCGTTTTTGTGCCAGGACATGATCTGCAAGCGTTTTGGCGCCAAGGCATCCATCAAAATCTCTATCCTCGCGCTGGCGGTCAACCTGGCCGTAAGCCTGTGCTTTTGGCTGTGCTCGCTCACGCCCGGCATGTGGGGCGCCTACTATGACACGGGCATGATCGAGGTCAACACCGCCCTTAACGCCACCATCGGCGGCACCTGGTACGTGGTGTTGGGCTCTTCGCTGGCAATGCTCGTTTCTGCCGTGGTGAACTCCACGCTCAACCAGTCGCTCGGCCGTATGCTCAAAAAGAATAACTTTGCGAGCTTTGCCTTCCGTTCCTATGTGTCCACGGGTGTTGGCCAGTTTATCGACAACCTGGTCTTTGCCATTGTGGTGAGCCACACGTTCTTTGGTTGGACCTGGGTACAGGTCCTTATGTGCTCGCTGACCGGCGCTGTTGCCGAGCTGCTGTGCGAGGTCTTCCTGAGCCCCGTGGGCTACAAGGTCGTGCGTGGCTGGGAGCGTGAGAATGTGGGCGCCGAGTACCTCGAGCGCCACGCAATCGCCTAAGGAGCAAGTATGCGGGTTTTGATCACGGGTGCTTCGGGTGGTATTGGAGCCGCGTGCGTGCAGCGCTTTTTGGACGAGGGTCACGAGGTCGTGGGCTTTGATCTGCTGCCGGCGGCAGTCGAGCACGAGCGCTATCGCCATCTGATCGTCGATGTCCGCGAGCCGGATTCGTTTCCAGACGAGCTTGAACCCCAGGTGATCGTGAACGTTGCCGGCACGCAGGATTCGGCCGACGATATTGCCGCCAACCTGTGCGGCACCATCAACGTGACCGAGCGCTATGCCTTTGTGGGGGAGGGGCTTGCCGCCAAGCCGGCGCCGGCCATTACATCCGTGGTCAATGTGGGGTCGGCGAGCGGGCATACGGGATCGGAGTTTCCCGCCTATGCCGCCAGCAAGGGCGGCGTTATCGCCTACACCAAGAACCTTGCAAACCGTCTGGCGCCGCAGGCTATCGCCAACAGTGTGGACCCGGGCGGCGTTATCACGCCGCTCAACCGTTGCGTGATGGAAGACGAACACCTGTGGAACCAGATTATGGAGCTCACGCCGCTTAAACGCTGGGCCACCGCCCAAGAGATCGCCGAGTGGACCTACTTTGTGGGCGTGACCAACCGGTTTATGACCGGGCAGAGCCTGCTGATCGATGGCGGCGAGGCCGGCCGCACACAATTTATTTGGCCCGAATAGGAAACGCGCCCGATGGGAAGCCGTCGGGCGCGTTTTTTGATGTATCGATTTTTAGCCGAGGCAAGTCCAGTTGACGGGGGTCGAGCCGTGCTGTTCGAGTAGCCGATTGGCAGCGGAGAAGGGGCACGACCCCATAAAAGCGGGGAGTTCTGCCGTGGCACGGTTGGCCGAAAGCGGCGAGGGGTGCGTGGAGGCAAGGCAGAACTTGCCGCCCGCCTTGCCCGCGCCGGTCGCGGCGAGCTTGCCCTCGACCATCTGCTGGGCAAAGCGGCCCCATGCCAAAAAGACGACCGGCTGGGGCAGCTGACAGCAGCGTTCGATAACGTAGTCGGTGAGCGTGCTCCAGCCCAGCTTGGCGTGCGAGTTCGCGGCATGTTCGCGCACGGTGAGCGTCGTGTTGAGAAGCAGGACGCCCTGTTGTGCCCAGGGGGTTAGGTCTCCCGTGGCGGGAATGGGGCAGCCCAGATCGGCGTTGAGTTCCTTATAGATGTTGCGCAGGCTCGGCGGCAACTTGGTTTGCGTCGCAGGCACCGAGAACGACAGCCCCATGGCCTGGTTGGGCCCGTGATAGGGGTCTTGGCCCAGGATGACTACCTTGACCAGGTCGGCCGGCGTGTAGGCGAGGGCATTGAGGATGTCGTCTTGTGCCGGGTAGATGGTCTGCTCGGCACGCAGAAGGGCGATGCGCTCGAGTAGCTGGTTCGTAGTGTCACGTACCGGCTGCGGCGCATCGCCCAACCAAGTTGCTATGTTGCGGTCGCGAGTTGCAGCGTCCATGGAACTCCTTTAGGGCAGATGCTTTGTCGGCATCTATTGTAAAGGCGTCAGAGACCTTTATGCCGCGGCTGTATGAGGAGTGGGGTCTACGAGACGTGCTCGGGCGCTGCCGCCATATGAGCATGCCCATGTGCGCGAAGGCGCGGAAGCTCGACAGTTGCCACCATGACGCCGGTGAGGATGAGGGCAGCGCCAAGGAAGGCGATAGGGCTCAGGACCTCGCCGACCAGGAAAAACGAGAAGACGGCGGAGCAGACCGGCTCGAGCGAGAAGGCGAAGCCAGTGGTTTCGGCAGGTACGTGGGGCTGCACGAGCGTCTGGGTGATAAAGCCGTAGGCAGAGCAGATGAGTGCGAGTGCAACGATAACGACGATCTCGCTCGGCGTGCTGGGAAGCGTGAAGCCGCCAAAGGTAAATGCGGCGATACCCGAGAACAAGCCGCCGAAGCCCAGCTGCCAAACGCCCAGAGCCAGCGGATCGACTTCTTCGACAAAGCGCTTGGCGATGATAATGTGGCCGGCATAGATAAAGGCCGAGAGCAGCATGATGATCGCGCCGGGATTCAGGCTGGTAAAGTCGGCGCCCGAGAGCAGCAACATGCCGCAGGTGACGATGCCGGTGCCGATGAGCACCTTGCGCTCGGGAGCGCGACGCAGCAGGGCCGCGTTGGCAAACGGCACGATTACGACCGTCAGGCTCTGCAAAAAGCCGGCGGTGGAGGCGGAGGTGAGGCTGGAGCCCAGGCACATGCAGGTGATCTCGGTTGCCATGATGGCGCCGATGATGGCGGCGCGGACCATCAGGTCACGGTTGATGCGCACCGCGTGCTTGTGGAAGAGCAGCAGGCAGGCCGCAAAGGCGATGATGCAGCGCAGCGCGACGATGCTCGTGGCGTTCATGCTGTCCATGCCGATCTTCATGAGGGGGTACGAAAAGCCCCATGCGACGGGAACGGAAAATGAGAGCGCGATTGCTTTTTTGCGATCCATGGGACTCCTTTTGTTACAGAACGGTTTCGCAAAAAGGATTCTGCTCCCAGATATGGATGTAGTAAAGCGAATGTATCTTCAGTATGATTAAGAAATACTAATGTTGGAAGAAAAAGCCCTGGCAAAACGTTTTACGGCTACATCGATGTGGAGGCACGATGGCATCGCGGTATCAGATTGTATGTATGGTGGTCGATTGCGGCAGCCTGAAGGGCGCGGCCGACGAGCTGGGCTATACGCAAAGTGCGGTAAGCCAGGCCGTCAAAGCGCTCGAGCGCGAGCTGGGCACCACGATTATCGAGCGCGGCAAGCAGGGCGTGTCGCTTACGCGCGACGGCAAACAGTACCTGCCGTATCTGCGCCAGATTGTAACTGCCGAGGCCGAGCTCGAGGGCAAGCGTCAGGAGTTGCTGGGGCTTTCATCGGCCGACATTCGCATTGCGACGTTTACCAATGTGAGCCGTACCGTGTTGCCGCGCGTGATCCGCGACTTTGGGGCCCTGCATCCGGGCGTACGCTTTACCCTCAAGCAGGGCGATTACACGCGCAACGCCCAGTGGGTGCACGATGGCGTGGTTGACTTTTGCTTTACGGCACGCGGATTTACCACGGGGCTTCAGAAGCGCGTGGTCTATCACGACGAGCTGGTGGCGCTGTTGCCGGCCGCGCATCCGCTGACGGCAAAGGAAAAGGTGACGCTCGCCGACCTGGCGTCCGAACCGTTTGTGCTGCTGGATGAGGGCGAACAGAGTCTGGTGCTCGATGCATTCGCGGCGCACGGGCTGTCGCCGCACGTGACGAGTGAGGTCACCGACGACTACACCATCATGGCGATGGTGGAGGAGGGCCTAGGCGTAAGTATGCTGTATCGCCGTACCGTCGAGGGCATGCGGGCCGATATCCGCGTACGTCCCATCGTGCATGCTCCCTCGCGCGACGTGGTGGCAGCTTGGCGCAGCTGGGACACCATGCCTATCGCCACGAGGCGTTTTATCGACTATATGAGCTCGCATATTGTCAATTAATGACTGGCGTGACGTTGAGTGCGGTGTTTAGCGGGCTGTCGCTTTGGCTTGGGCGGTGTGATAGGTGCGTGCCGGGTGGCAGAGCAATACCGCCACGACCATAAAGAATGCCGTGGTGCCCAGGCTGATGGGGTAGACCATCATGATGTTCGCAAAGGTACGGAAGTGCGGGAACACGCAGAATACCCAATAGAAGCGAATGCCGCAGACGCAGATCATGGTGATGAGGGCGGGCATGAGCGAGATGCCAAAGCCGCGCAGGTAGCCGGACATGTTTTCGTAAAACATGCTAAAGGCGTATGCCGGGAAGATCGAACACACGCGGATGTAGCCGATCGAGACGATGTTGGGGTCGCTGTTAAAGAGCGATAGGATCTCGCGCCCCAGACCGACGATAACGATAATCGTGGTGAGTGCAACGATACCGCCTTCGATCAGGCAGACCTTGAGCGTCTTGGTGCAGCGGTCGATCTGGCGAGCGCCGTGGTTTTGTCCCACAAAGGTGGTGCAAGCCTGGCTAAAGCTGTTGAGCAGGTTGTAGCACACGTACTCCAAGCTCATGGCGGCGCTTGATGCCGCCATGACCTCGGTGCCCAAGCTGTTGATGGCGGACTGGATGATGATGTTGGCGACGGCAAAGACAGCGCTTTGGATGCCGGCGGGCAGGCCGATCTTGACGATGCGCTTGAGGGCGACGGGGTCTAAGCCTAAGTCGCGTGGGGTGACGCGGACGACGGAGTCGGTCTTGAGCAGGTGGACAAAGAGTGTGGCGGCGCTGACGGTGTAGGCGATGGCGGTGGCGATGGCGACGCCCGTGACGCCCCAGTGGAGCACGGGGACAAAGATGAGGTCCAGGCCAATGTTGAGGACGGTGGACACGGCGAGCGCCTGCAGCGGCATGCGGGTGATGCCGACGGAGCGGAAGATCGCGGCCTCAAAGTTGTAGAGCAAGATCGAGGGCATGCTGAGCAAAAAGACGCGCAGGTAGAGCGAGGCGAGCGGCATGGTCTCGGCAGGCACGTTGAGCGCAGCGAGCATGGGCTCGGCAAAGATCTCGCCCAGTGCGATGACGACAAAGCCCACGAGCGCCATTAAAATCGAGGTATGGACGGCGCGTTTGACCATGTTCTGATCGTTGCGGCCGATAGCGTTGGCGATGACCACGTTGGAGCCAAGCGACATGCCAATAAAAAGGTTGAGCATAAGACTGGTAAGCGGAACATTGGAGCCGACCGCCGCCATGGCGAGGGTTCCCTGGTCGCCCGAGAAGTTACCGATGATGACCGTGGCGATGAGGTTCGACAGCTGCTCCAAGATGCTCGTGGCGGCCACGGGGAAGGCGAACAGGGGAATATTGCGCCATAGCGAGCCGGTGGTCATGTCAATGTGCTTAGATGCGGTGCCTGCCATACGCTCTCAATCTCTAATATGCTCTTTCGTGCTTATTTGCGCAGACGATGATACTCCTAATGCAGCCAGCCGGCACTTAGGGACGTTCCTTATCTGTCGGCAGCTGGGGACACTCCTTGTCTCTTCTATGACTAGGTGGGGAAGGCGTGCGACAATGGTGGGCGTTGTGTTGTTCGCGCTAAGGAGTTGCCATGTTGTTGTGTCCCGTTTGCCATGAGCCGTTGGTGGACGACGAGCGCGGTGCTGCATGTGCGGGTGGACACCGGTTTGACCGTGCGCGCGAGGGCTATCTGTATCTGCTGCGCTCGTCCAAGAGCGGCGACTCCATGGGCGATCCCAAGTCGCAGGCGCGCAGCCGTCGTGACTTTCTGAACCGTGGATACTATGCGCTGTTGCGCGATGCGATGGTCGAGCTGGTGCGCGAGCGGGTGTCTGAACGTGCCGCGTCTACGAACGGCCCCATGACCTTGCTCGATATTTGCTGCGGCGAGGGCTACTACACCAGCGCCATGGGTGCGGTGCCGGGCGTGGACGCTTACGGGTTCGACTTGGGCAAAGAGATGGTGCGCCTGGCCGCCAAGCGCGGCGATGCGACCTATTTTGTGGCCAACATGAAGGATATCCCCGTGGCTGATGGCGCCTTTGATATGGTGACCGAGCTCTTTGCTCCCTTTAACGAGCGTGAGTTTTCTCGCGTGCTGGCGCCCGGGGGCTCGCTCTACACCGTGGTGCCGGGTGCCCGTCATCTGTTTGGGCTCAAGGAGGTGCTCTACGACACGCCATATCTCAACGACGAGAAGCTGCCGAAGACTACCGAGCTCGAGTTGGTCGGAACGCAGCGGGTGTCTGCGAACATTACGCTCCAGACCCAGGCCGACATCGAGGCGGTGTTCCAGATGACGCCGTACTACTACCGCACGCGCCCCGCCGACAAAGAGCGCCTGGCAAACCTGGACACCCTTCAAACCGACATCGACTTCATCATCGCCGAGTACCGCCACTAACCTACCAAAAAGGGACAGGTTTATTTTGGCAGGTTTTATCTGGGCAAATGTAAAGGGCCGACCGCGTTGCTGCGCGATCGGTCCTTGTTGGTTGCTTGGATGTAGGGGGCAGTGGAAGGAGGGAGTCTACAGGCGGTCCTTGTTCTCGGCCTTAATGTCGTGTGCCTGCTGAATAAAGAACAGGTCGTACACCACGATGACAAAGGCGCCAAAGTTGATGGCGTCGCCGCCAAACGCGGGAAGCGTGAGCACGGCCTGCGCAATCGTGGCGATTGCGGCGACGATGCCGAGCTTAAACGCACCATCCACCTGCGAAGGCTTGTTGGCGCCCTTGATGCCCGCAACGCCCGCGGCAAGATCGATGAGGCCCTTGGCGATAATCACGGCCGCGGCGAGCATGGCGTTCGATCCGTAGGTGGACTCGAACTTGCCGGTCGCGATGCCGGCGATTCCAATGACGAGACTGGCGATGCCCAGAACAAAATAAATCAGGGCAAGGATTTTGAGAGTCTTGCGAGTGAAGCTCATGGCTGGTCCTTTCGATACGAGTACGCCAACCTGGCGCACCCTATGTGCTGCACATATGGTGAAGCACATTGTAGTTCAACGCGGCGATGCATGCGCCTGAAAGCGTCTCTTGCCTGCACGGTTCAACCTTTCAAAAAGGAAAGCTGGACGTAAGTCAAATCGATGGCAGCGCATGCGCGGCGCTGCGATGATGAGGCCATGGTAAGAGCTGGACCGAAGGAGGAGCCATGATGTACGGAGTCAAGCAAGTGGATGAGCCGCGGTCGCTGGGAAGGCGCATGAGTGATTCTGTGATCGCTGCCGTGTGCACGGTATTGATGGCTGTGCTTTGCATTGGGATGCTGTGGACCATGTCGCATGTGGGACAATAACGGACGGTTGGGTGCCGACATGAATGGCGCCCATGTATTCGTTTTGTTTGCTAAGGAGTGTCCATGGGCGTCGTCGATCCCTTTTCTGTTGCTCGGGCCGCAGGGCTAGAGCTCGTGCGGACGTTCGAGGGCCTCACGCTCACCGATGGCACGATGGAGCTGCGTGCCGATTTTGCCCGCATGCGCCCACGGCTCAAGCAGGGTCGTCTGCAGCAAGAGCTGTTGGTAAAGGCTGCGCGCACAAAAGGCATCGAACAACCATGGGCGATTGATGCCACAGCAGGCTTTGGCGAGGACTCGCTGCTGCTGGCGGCCGCGGGCTTTACCGTCGATCTGTATGAACAGGATTGCGTGATCGCGGCGCTTCTCAAGGATGCCTTGGATCGCGCGACAGATGATCCGGCGCTTGCGACAGCCGTGGCACGAATGCGCTTACATGCCGGCGAGGACAGCATTGCCGGCCTTCGCCATACGGCCGAGCTGATCGAGCAGGGTGAGCTCGCCGCTCCCGACGTGGTGTATCTGGACCCTATGTTTCCCGAGCGCGCCAAGAGTGCGGCGGTTAAAAAGAAGTTTCAGCTTTTGCATCATCTGGAGCAGCCGTGCGCCGACGAGGAGACGCTGGTCCAGGCAGCGCTTGCGGTGTATCCGCGCAAAGTCGTTATCAAACGGCCGGTGAAGGGGCCGCTGCTTGCCGGCGTTAAGCCGAGCTATCAGCTCGCGGGCAAGGCCGTTCGCTACGACGTTTTGGTGCCGCCGCGCCCGTAGCTTGCGTGCGATGGCCGGCGCTTCGCCAGCGCCGTGCCGATGCGGGGCCTATTTCCAGGGGTGCGACGTCAGATGCCATCCGCCGCAGTATTCGCATTTGTAGCAGGCAAGGCCGCGCCGCCCGCGGTTTTCGCAGTCGGCCATAACTGCCTCGGCCTCGGCGCGCGTGTCGTAACGGTTTTTGCGTTCGCACGACTTGTAGCGCCAGGCTTCATCGCGCTCGGCGTCCAGGGCGTCGCGGCGCTCGTCTTCGCGCGCAAACAGATCGCTCATATCGCCGCCGGTGGCAGCGCCCAAAAACTCGCTCTTTGCCTTTGACCAGGCGGCTCGCTTTTTGCTCCCCATCTGCTTCGCGCCCCTCTTCAAACGCTGGTATCATTGCTCAATCAAAGTGATACCAATAAACGTGAGGTCGCCGCGTGATGATCAGAAAAACCCTCGATACCGACATTCCCGCCGTCATGGCTATCTATGACGCGGCCCGCGCTTTTATGCGCGCGCATGGCAACGCCATGCAGTGGCCCGAGGGCACGCCTTCGGCCGAGCAGCTGGCTGCCGATATTGCCGCTGGTGGCAGTTACGTGTGCGAAGTCG
Source organism: Collinsella sp. AM24-1 (assembly GCF_003470325.1). Classification (NCBI taxonomy): domain Bacteria; kingdom Bacillati; phylum Actinomycetota; class Coriobacteriia; order Coriobacteriales; family Coriobacteriaceae; genus Collinsella; species Collinsella sp. AM24-1. The sequence continues at coordinate 60,190 of NZ_QRHM01000002.1, forward strand.
ACGGCCGCGTGGTGGCGACGTTTGCCTTTTTACCGGGTCCGGACGAGTGCTATGACGTGATTGAGGGCGGCCAATGGCGTAGCGACACTCCATACGCCGTGCTGCACCGTGTGGCATCCGACGGCACCGTGCACGGCATCGCGGCTGCGATGTTTGTCTTTGCCAAGGAGCGCGCCGACCACCTGCGCATCGACACGCATCAGGACAACCTTCCCATGCAGGGTGCGATCGTTAAGGCGGGGTTCGAGCGCGCCGGCGTCGTGTATGTGTCGGACGGCACACCGCGTGTTGCGTTTGACTGGCTGCGCGAGGCATAAGCGCCCAGGCGCATACCAACACTCCATCTAAATGAAAATGGCCCCGGGTGGGGCCATTTTTTGGCAAAACGCGTTGTTGTGGGGCTCGCGTCGCTGCCGTTCCAGATGAACCCGGGCAGACAAAAAGGGGAGGTGCCGGCTTTCGCAAGGCGCGAACCTACGAAAATCGCTGCGCGGCAACGCGGGGCGATGAGCTCGGTCGGGGGATAGGGCCCGCTTCGCCCGCCGGCCCGTAAATTGTATCATCCAGTGTGGAACGAGAGCGCCCGTTGCCGCGTGCGATGGGCTTGCAATAAGAGGAGAGCCATGTCGAAACAAGCGGTCGTTGGAATCTTGGCGCATGTCGATGCCGGCAAGACTACGCTGGCCGAGGCCATGCTGTTCAACGCAGGTCGCATTCGCAAGCGCGGCCGTGTGGACGACGGCGACTCGCACCTGGATACCAACGCTATCGAACGCGAGCGCGGCATCACGATTTTCTCGTCGCAGGCCGTGCTCGACCACGGAGATGCCCACGTCATGCTCGTGGATGCACCGGGGCATGTCGATTTTTCTGCCGAGGCAGAGCGCACATTGCGTGCGCTCGACTACGCGATTTTGGTTGTGGGCGCCAACGACGGCGTGCAGGGACACACCGAAACCTTGTGGCGCCTGCTTGCGCGCTATGGCATCCCGACGTTTGTCTTTATCAACAAAATCGATTTGGAGAATCCCGGCCGCGATGTTTTACTGACGCAACTTGGGCAGCGTCTTTCCGAGGGCTGTCTGGATGCCAACGAACTGCTGACGGGCGGTGCCGCTTGGGAGGACGCTGCCGCGTTGGACGAGGCAGCCCTCGAGGAGTTTCTTGAGACAGGCGAGCTTTCCGTCGCAACGCTTTCGCGCATGGTTGCCGAGCGCAGGCTCTTTCCTTGCTTTGCCGGCTCGGCGCTTAAGGACCAGGGCGTGGGCGAGCTGCTGGATGGCATGTGCACGCTGATGCGTGAACAGGCGTGGGCCCCGGAGTTCGCCGCGCGTGTCTATCGTGTCAGCCGAGGCGTTCGCGGCGAGCGCTTGGCTTGGGTTAAAGTGACCGGCGGCACGCTACGTGCAAAACAGATGATCGAGGGGCGCTCCGGTATCGAGGCATGGGAGCAGAAGGTCGATCAGGTACGCATCTATAACGGCGAGAAGTATGAGCTTGCCCAAGAAGTTGCTGCTGGCGGTATTTGCGCCGTGACGGGTCTTGCGCACGTTCGCCCAGGGGACGCCCTGGGCACGGAGCCCGCGGGCGATGCGCCCGTCATCGCTCCGGTCCTCACCTATACGGTGCTGCCGGGCGAACACGACGTTCATGCGGTGTTTAAAGCGCTGAGTGAGTTGGCGGACGAAGATCCCATGCTCGGCGTAAGCTGGAATACGCATCTTGAGCAGATCCATTTGCAGTTGATGGGCGCCGTGCAACTCGAGGTCGTGCAGCGGGTGTTGGCTGATCGCTTTGGCCTTTCGGTTGCGTTTGAGCCCGGCGGCATTCTCTATAAGGAGACTATTTCGCGGCCGGTCGAGGGCGTGGGCCACTTTGAGCCGCTGCGCCACTATGCCGAGGTGCATCTGCGCCTGGAGCCGTTGCCGGCGGGTTCGGGTGTGCAGTTTGGCACCGTGACCTCGACCGACGAGCTCGATCTTAACTGGCAGCGTTTGGCACTCACCAACGCTATGGAGCGCGACCACCTGGGCGTGCTGACGGGCTCGCCCATCACCGATGTGCGCATTACGCTCACGGGCGGCCGCGCGCATGCCAAACACACCGAGGGCGGCGATTTTCGCCAGGCCACGTACCGCGCGATTCGCCAGGGTTTGATGCAGGCGCGCGAGGCCGGCGCGGCGGTGTTGTTGGAGCCGTGGTATCGCTTTGAGCTCGAGGTGCCGGGGGAGTGCGTGGGCCGGGCGCTCTCGGATGCCACGCGCATGAGTGCCGAGTACGAGCCGCCGACGATGGCGGGAGACCGGGCGAAGCTTGTGGGTCGCGTTCCGGCATCCGAGGTGCAAGATTATGCGCTGGAGGTGGCTGCCTACACGAGCGGTCGCGGGCATCTGTACCTGGAGTTCGCCGGTTATGCGGCTTGCCATGATGGCGAGCGCGTAATCGAGGCTGCCGCCTACGAGCCCGAGGCCGATCTGCCCAACACGCCCGACTCGGTCTTTTGCGCCCACGGCGCCGGCTACACGGTCAAATGGTACGACGCACCCGCTGCGGCGCACGTAAAGGTCGATCCCGCCACCTTCCGCCCCTGGCGAGCAGCAGACGCCGAGTTTTTCGGCCACATGTGACAAAGGGGCAGTTCCTTTGTCACATGCTATTGGTATAACTCGGTATAAGTTGGTATAACTGTTACCAGGGTTTGCCAATCCGAGGAGGCCGATATGAATCCAAATCCCTTTAAGCCCACAGCTGGTAAGCGGCCTCCGATACTCATCGGTCGCGAGTCGGTCATCGAAGATTTTGAGGAAGGGCTCGACAACGGCGCCGGAGCGCCGGGCAGGCTCATGCTCATTACGGGAAACCGCGGCTATGGCAAAACGGTTCTCCTGCGGGAGCTGCAACGTCTAGCCAGCGAGCGCGGATGGGCGGTTGTCTCCGATTCCGCTTCGCTTGGTTTGTGCGACCGCTTGGTCGACGCGCTTCGCTCGAATAAACCCGTTGTGACGTCAATGGAGTTTGGGCCGTCGTTTGGCCGGATGTCGGTCGAGGCGGCGCGGGCAAAAGGCGAGACATTGCGAGGGCTGGTCAACGAGCGTCTCAAGAAGCTCGGTCCGGGCAAGGGCGTCTTGTTTGCGATTGACGAGGCACAATCGGCGTCTATCGAGGAACTGGCGGCTCTTGCCGTCCTCTATCAGCAGGTGCTCGGAGACCAGGATGCCACGGGCTTGCCCGATAGCGACCAGCGCGGTCTTGCGCTGGCGTTCGCCGGCTTGCCCAGTATGGTTGACGATCTGCTCGAAGAGCCGAGCGTGACGTTTTTGCGGCGTGCCCAGCAGCGTACGTTGGGGGCAATATCTTTGCCCAAAGTGCGCGATTCGTATATCCAGACGGTCAAAGACGCTGGTCTTTACGTTGACGCGGAGACGGCGGACCTTGCGGCGCGCAAGAGCATGGGGCATCCCTATATGGTTCAGCTGGTGGGCTATTACATGTGGCGGTCTGCTGTCCGGCGTGGCTCGCAGGTCATCGAAAGGCGCGATGTCGAGAATGGCCATGCGGATGCCGTCTCCGAGTTCTACGAAGCGGTTGACGCACCTCTGTATTACGGTCTGCGCAGCCCTCAGCGCCTCTTTATCGAGGCTATGGCGGTTGACGAGGACAAGCCGACGCGCACGGCGGATATCATTGAACGCTGTGACCGTACCCAGAGCTGGGCGAGTAAATATCGTGCAAGTCTGATTCGCGAGCGCGTCGTCGAGGCTGCCGGATACGGCCTTGTCCGGTTTACCGTGCCCATGCTGGGCGAGTACATTCGCGATCGCATTTTATGGCATGAGTAGGGTGATAAAGGTGACGGAACAGAAGATGAGCCCGCAGGCTATCGAGGTGCGTGGTGCGCGCGTCCATAACCTTAAGGACATCGATATCGATATTCCGCTGGGAAAGCTCGTGGGTATTGCCGGCGTGTCGGGCTCGGGCAAGAGCTCGCTGGCGCTGGGGGTTCTTTATGCCGAGGGCTCGCGTCGCTACTTGGAAGCACTCAGCACCTATACTCGACGTCGTCTGACACAGGCCGAGCACGCCCAGGTGGATGAGGTATTGCACGTGCCGGCGGCGCTCGCGCTGCACCAGCGTCCGAGCGTGCCGGGCGTGCGCTCGACCTTTGGTACCATGACCGAGCTCAACAATAGTCTGCGTCTGCTCTTTAGCCGTTGCGCCCATCACGTGTGCCCACATTGCGGGGCGCGCGTGGAGCCGAGCCTTAACGTGGCTGCAGGCCTGTCGCTCACGTGTCCGACATGTGGCCGCGAGTTCTACGCGCCGAGTGCCGAGGATTTGGCTTTCAATAGCGGCGGTGCATGTCCCACCTGTGGCGGTACCGGCGTCATGCGCGAGGTGGACGAGGCGAGCCTGGTGCCCGACGAGTCCAAGACTATCAACGAGGGCGCGGTGCTTCCTTGGGGCACACTCATGTGGGATCTGATGAAGCAGGTGGCTGGCGAGATGGGCGTGCGCACCGACGTGCCGTTTAACCAGCTCACGCCTCAAGAGCGCGACATCGTGTTCCACGGTCCGGCGGTTAAAAAGCACATTCTCTACGTTCCCAAAAACGGCGAGGGCGCCACGCCGCTCGATTTTACCTATTACAACGCTGTCTATACCGTCGAGAATGCGCTCGCCAAGGTTAAGGACGACAAGGGCCTCAAGCGCGTGGCGCGCTTTTTGCGCGAGGGGCCATGCCGTGACTGTGGCGGCACGCGTCTCTCCGAGGCCGCACGCCATCCCCAGGTGCGCGGTATCAATCTGGCGCAGGCCGCGGCTATGACGCTGGGTGAGGCGATTGAGTGGGTGCGCGGGGTGCCCGCATCCTTGCCGGCCGAGATGCAGCCCATGGCGACGGATATCTGCGATTCGTTTTTGAGCACGGCCCGTCGACTGGTCGATCTGGGCCTCGATTACCTTTCGCTCGACCGCGCCGGTGCCACGCTCTCCACGGGCGAGCGTCAGCGCGTGCAGCTCGCCCGCGTGGTGCGTAACCGATCGACGGGCGTGCTCTATGTGCTGGACGAGCCCTCGATTGGCTTGCATCCTGCCAATGTCGACGGCCTGGTAGGCGTGATGCGCGATTTGGTGGATGACGGCAACACCGTGGTCGTTGTCGACCACGACACGCGCGTACTGGCGGAAGCCGACTATCTGGTCGAGATGGGCCCCGTTGCCGGAGCAGGCGGCGGCAATGTGATCGCCGCGGGCGCGGTAGGCGAGGTCGAAGAATCGCAGGGCAGCCGCATCGCCCCATTTTTGCGCTCGGAGCCTGAGCGCTTGCGTCCGCAGGTGCCTGACGACGAAATGTTTGACCGGGGCCATATCCGCATGGCGACCGATGCCATCCATACCGTCAAACCGCTCGAAGTCGATATCCCGCGCGGTCGCCTTGTCGCGGTGACGGGCGTTTCGGGTTCGGGTAAGACGACGTTGGTGCTCGAGACACTCATCCCGGCACTTAAGGCGCAGGCAGCCGGCGAGCGCCTGCCAAAACACGTGCGTTGGGTCGATGCCGAGGGCATTGCACGTGCCAACCTGATAGACGCCACGCCCATCGGTGCCAACGTGCGTTCGACGGTAGCGACTTATGCCGACATCCATGATGAACTGCGTCGCGCCTTCGCCCGCACGCCCGAGGCCAAGGCAGCCGGCTACAAGGCAGGCGCATTTAGCTACAACACTGGCGCTTTGCGCTGCCCTACGTGCGATGGCACGGGTTCGATATCGCTCGACGTGCAGTTTTTGCCCGACGTCGAGATCGTCTGCCCGGCATGTCGCGGCTCACGTTATGCAGATGCGGCTTCGCATATCCATCGCGAGGGCAAGGACGGGAGCTTGCTGACGTTGCCGCAGCTTATGGACATGAGTGTGGATGAGGCCCTCGACGCCACGGTGGGACTCAAGAAGGTTCAGGCGCGCTTGCAGACCTTGCACGACCTGGGCTTGGGTTATCTCACACTTGGCGAGCCCACACCGGCGCTTTCGGGCGGCGAGGCGCAGCGTCTTAAGCTCGCGAGCGAGATGGGCCGCGTGCAGGATGATGCCGTGTTTGTGTTCGACGAGCCCACGATCGGCCTGCACCCGCTCGATGTTCAGGTGCTGCTGAGCGTGTTCGACGGTCTCGTTGCCAAGGGCGCCACGGTTATCGTGATTGAACACGACCTCGATCTTATCCGTAATGCCGATTACGTGATCGACATGGGCCCGGGCGGCGGCGACGCAGGCGGACAAATCGTCTGTGTCGGCACGCCGGGCGACATCGCTGCCTGCTCCGCAAGCATCACCGGCCGCTACCTCTAACCGAATGTGACAAAGGGACTGTCCCTTTGTCACATTCCCGTTAAAGCCAGCATCTGTCGGCATGGCGCTTGAACAGTTTTCGCGTGAGGGTCAAAATGGCCTCAACCCATTCGCGAAATTTGCACGCCCTATAGTGAGTGGGCTCTCGCTTGAGCTGATGCTGCCAAGAGGCAGCCGATAGGGGCAATTATGGACAATCGAATCTTTGGGTATGCGCGTGTCTCTTCCGCAGACCAGAACCTGGGCCGCCAATTAGACGCGCTGGCAAGGTTTCCCGTGCAACGGAGCCAGATTTATGCTGACAAGGCAAGCGGTAAGGACTTTAAGCGTCCCCAGTACCAGCGTCTTCTTCGCAGGCTGCGCGAAGGCGACGTTCTCGTGATCAAAAGTATCGATCGTTTGGGCCGCAATTATCGTGAAGTCCTCGATGAGTGGCGACGCATCACGGTGGATAGGAATGCTGCCATCGTGGTGCTTGATATGCCATTGCTCGATACGCGCGAGCAGCCTGATGGCATTACGGGAACGTTCATGGCGGATCTGGTTCTTCAAATCTTGAGCTATGTGGCGCAGCTAGAGCGCGAAAACATCAAGCAACGCCAGGCGGAGGGCATCGCGTCGGCGCGTTTGCGTGGCGTGAAATTTGGAAGGCCGGCATTCGAACGCCCAGATAGCTATCGCGATGTCATCAAATTATTCGAAGGGGGAGAGGTTACGAGGCGAGAGGCTGCTGCGCTTTTGAACGTCAGCGTCTCGACGTTCGATCGTTGGAGACGGGCGGACGCGACCAGTTTTGACCGTTTGTCGTCTGCTCGTCCTCTTTAGCTAGACATTTTGACGAGGGGAGTTAATTACACAGAGCCCACTCCTTCCCTCGATGTTTATCCAGTTCACGCCCTTGAACCAAATAGTGCCACCGCGTTGCCAATTCGTCTGCTTTTTGACGAGGGCTATATATCGTGTTTTGTTTTGTATTTAAAGGAGGACGAAATGAAAAGGCGTTATGGAATGGCTCTGGTGACCGCGCTATTTGCGATGGTGTTTTGTGGGGCGCTTCTGCTGAGCGGCTGTTCGCAGTCTGAGAAGAAAAATGATGAACCTGATTATGCCGATGACCGTGCAATGGCTGTGATTGCTCAAGGTTATCAAAAGCGGTCGGATTATATCGAATCGCTTGGAGAAGATGCTGATCTAAGCTCGAATAAAGTGCGAAAAGAGATAATTAAAACCGAGATCGATAACGACAAAGAACTCAAAAAGGCGCCTTTTAAAGACGCTAAGATGCAGGAAGATGTCATCGCCTATCTCAACCTGCTTGACAATCAGCTTGATGTTACCAAGAAGTATGCGGAATCTGATCCTAAGTACTACGAGGAATGGGGAAAGGCCTACGACGCACGATCCGCACAGCTTAAGAAACTGGTCGATCGATATGACTTAACAGTCGATGACGAGTATCAAGATGAGTTTGACGAGCTAATTAAGAACGGTAGGACCGTAGAGGAGAAGACGCATAACGATGAGGTTATCAACGGTTTGCTCTCATCGGCGAATTTTGAGAAAAGTGATGATGGCTACGGTCTCTATACGTACACCGCAATCGTCGAAAATACCTCTGACATATCGTTCGAAAACGTTTATCTAAACGTTGCCCTTTACGATGCCGATGGTGTGAGGGCGGAAGAATGCTACGCAGATACATCTGCCTGGGCGCCTGGCGAGAAGGTGAAGTTTGAGGTAATGAGCGAGGTTGACGCCTCGAGGCTTGCGCCGACGGTGTCGGGTTACAGCGTCAAGGAATAGTTCGCGGGAATTGAAAAGAAAGCGCGGCCGTTTTCTTTGAACGGTCGCGCTTTGCATTGAGCCGTTGACGGAATGATTCGTGCCATCATGCTCGCGCTGGAAGATGATGGGAACGTCGGGGCAATAAAGGAAAGGTGAAACAGGATGGCAAAAACAAAATTTCTTACAACGATACCGCAAAAGGTTGCCTTTGGCGGGTTAGTCGTTGTTACGGTTCTAGCGGTTGCCTGGGGTATCTGGATGTCATTGACGCGTAATCCTACAACGATCAGCGATGATTCGATTCGCGAGGAGATCACGCCAGTCGTTAAGCTCGTGACGTACGAGTACAACTTCACCCAGCTGCTTTCAATTGATGAGGCGGGCAATCCGCTTGGGTGGGAAAACCCCTTTACGTCTAAGCGATATGTCGCAACGATTGACGGCAAAGCTGACATCGGGATCGATGCCGATAAGATGAAGGTTACAATCGTACGGGCTAATATGGCCGATAAGAATTCAGAGGTCAAGAGCGTAAAGGTTATACTGCCTCACTCGGAGATCACCTCGTTCTCGACAGACCCCAATACGCTTAAGAAATATGTTGAGGACAATGGCTTTCTTAACTGGAATCAAGTAAGCACGGATGATCTAAACACGTTATTGAAACAGGCAAAGAAAGAGCAGACCAAGAAGGTCAAGGAAAGCAATATGCTCCAAGAATCTGATGATAGAGCCTGCGCCCTTATCGAAAAACAGGTCAAAGCCTTATGCGGCGATGACGTCAATGTTGACGTTGCGTTTGAGTAGGGGTGAATAGCATGTTGGATAAACGGCAACAGATCGCTGGGGCCGGCTCGCTTCTGATCGGGCACTACACCACCTTTCTCGACACTACCTTCAACTCGGCATTTGGCGATGAATATACGGTTGATTTCGACTATCGGAAATAGGAGGTCACAATGGAGGATAAAGACGATCTGGCTGTTGTCGAAAGGGAGGAGCCGCCGCGACATAAGCAGAGTTTTGATATCCGTAAGGCCGCTGCCGGGTTGGTTGATGGCGCCGGAAGCGCGATGGCGGGCGCGGTTGCAACCGTACAGAAAGTTGCCGATGGTGCAATGCGTGCTGCAACTCCGCTGGTCGATGACGCCTTGGCAGCTATTGCTGATGCGGCCGATGGTGCGGCAGGTACTGCTGCGGATATCGGTGACGCGGTCAACGATTGGGCATACCAGCAGCAGCTTAATAGATACAGGCCGGTAACCAAGGAGACCTATCAGAGTCCTTCATTCCATTTGCCGAACATGATTCGAATTGTTGACGGAAATGAGCGCCGGGGCATCGACGCCTGTAGAGATGCTATTGGTTGGCTGGATACTGTTAAGGGCACGCAGATTTTCAATCTGTACCGCGAGGCAATCGGGGATAGCGAATTGTCTTTCTATCCTAAACCATCTCTTTACTCCACATATTACATAGATGCTTTTGATCGGTCTCGCTTTGTTGACCTTGACTCTTATTTTGCAACCATGCAACAAGACAAGATGGCCGAGTTGAGACGGATTGCGTTCATGCTTGGCGCGAAGCGCTGCAAGCTGGAGGTGACGGAGTACGAGGAAACTCGGCGAGGCCGCCAGGTTAAGGGAAATGCCAAGGCGGGAAAGAAGGGCTCGGTTCGAATCGACGGTTCCTTGAGCGATTCAACGAGAAGCGAGAAGAAAATTCTGTTTACACAGGAATTTGAGGGCGACATGGTTCCACAGCGCCCTGAGCTCCATTGGTATGCCCATGACTCAGATGTTCTCTTGTTAATTGAGACGAGATGTGGTGGAGAGGATAAAAACAAGGCGAAGAGCTATCGGGTCGAATTGAAAAGTGAAACGGCCATGACCATGTCTGTATCACTTGCTATGGCTATCGACGAGGCATGCAGCAAACTGAACATAAGGGCGAATTCGAGCCTGACAAGCCAAGCTAAGCGAGAACTCCGGCAATCGTTTGTATTTGAAGTTGAATTCTGATGTGTGGGGACCATTTGCTGCGGGGTTCCTGTCCTTTACGGGGTAGAAGCATAGAAACCCATACGGTGCAACTCAGTAAAAGTTAGTAATATACTGGCATCTTTTCTAGTTAAAAGCGTTTAAAACCGGTTAATTCCATTTAAATCAGTAGGTGCAATATGTGACAAAGGGACAGTCCCTTTGTCACATGCCGGGGAAGCCTGTCTGGCGGAGGGCCTCGTAGAGGACGATGGCGGCGCTGTTGGAGAGGTTGAGGGCGCTGATGCGGTAGTCGTCCGGGTCTACAAAGTTGCCGCAGATATCCTGCTGAAGGATGGCCTCGTGGCCGCTCTCGCTATGCCCGAGCGCCTCCTCGTGGGCTTCCCAGGCCTCGGCGTTATCGAGCGAGTCGCAGTCGCGCAGCATGGGGATGCGCTCGCAGCGCGCAGGCTCTGCGGCGAGCAGCTCTTCGGGAATCCCCGAGCTCTCGCTGCCAAAGACCAGATAGTCACCGTCGCGGTAGGTGCTTTGCGCATAGGTGCGGCGCGCCTTTTTGGTCAGCAGATGCAGGCGTTCATCGGCGGGGGAGAGGCCGTTGCACGTAAGGAAATCCTCCCAGCCGGCATAGGTCGTCACGTCCAAGTTTTGCCAGTAGCCCAGGCCGGCGCGACGCACCGTCTTGTCGTCGAGCGAAAAGCCCAGCGGCTCCACCAGGTGCAGGCGGGTACCGGTGACCACGCAGGTACGGCCGATATTGCCCGTATTGGCCGGAATCTCGGGCGCATACAGCACGATATTGAACATGAATCTCCTTGGCTCAGAACGAAAAACCACCACGAAGGGGACAGGCACCTTCGTGGTGGTTTGGCGGTTACGTGGCAGAAAATGCTCGCTTCGATAGCCTAGGCGCGGTGCCAGTCGGTCAGACAGGCATCGAGGGAGGCGATGAGCGCGTCCTTGTCCATGTGACGGCCGATGATGCACAGGCTCGTCATGCGGTCGCCCGTCTCGTCGTCCCAAATCTGCATGATCTCGGGGTTCTCGTCGATGATCTTCTGCTTCTCGCCCTCGGGCGCCGAATCGACAAACAGACCGTTCTCCATCAGGCGCATCTGGTGGCCGGCCTGCTCGAACATGTAGCACATGTCCGGATCGCCGGTCTGCCACAGCGGACCCTTGACGCGGATGACCTCGTCGGGCCACTCTTGCTCAACAAAATCGGTGAACTTCTGCAGGTCAAACGGCTTGCGGCGCGAGTACACAAAGGTCTCGATGTCGTACTCGAGCACCTCGGGGTCGTCGTGCTCCTCGGGATGCTCCATGGCCTCGATCCAGGCGGCGGAGTTGTAGGCGCGCATAAAGTCGAAGCGGCCGGTGTCGAGCAGCTCCTCCATGGGGACCTCGCCGTTTTGAGCCTCGACAATCACGGCGTCCTTCTGCAGGCTGCGCACGATGGCCTTAAGCTCTGCGATCTGCTCGGGGGTGACGGTGTCAGTCTTATTAAGAATCAGCGTGGAGCAAAACTCGATCTGCTGGATGAGCAGGCTCTCGATGTCGTCCTCGTCGATATCCTCGGCTAGCAGGTCGCGACCGCCGTTGAACTCGTCGTACATGCGGGCGCAGTCGACCACGGCCACGATGTTGTCGAGCGCGAGCTTGGGCTCGCCGCCCACCTTGGCCTCGTCGCAGAAGCTCGAGATGGTGTAGGCGATGGGGATGGGCTCGCAAATACCCGAGGCCTCGATGATGATGTAGTCGAACTTGCCCGAATCGGCGATGCCCTGCAGCTGGTTGGCCAGATCGTCCGAAAGCGTGCAGCAGATGCAGCCGTTGGTGAGCGGGATGAGGTCGTCGGTCTCGGAAAGGCCGCCGTCGGCGATAAGGCTGGCGTCGACGTTGATCTCGCCGATATCGTTGACGATCACGGCGGCGCGGATGCCGCCGTCGTTAGCGAGGATGTGGTTGAGCAGCGTGGTCTTGCCGGCACCGAGGTATCCGGTAAGCATGATGATCTTCACGGGTTTGTTGGGCATGTGCCCTCCTTTGTTAGACATGGCTTACAGTTGAATCTTATGCCAAACGCCTGCTCTTATACCCACGCGCCGGCAAATAACACAAGCTACTCCCAGGCTCCCCAAACATCGGGGCAATAACCGATGGTGGCCTTTTTGCCGTTGCGCACGATGGGCTCGGCCAAGACCTGCTGGTTCTCGAGCAGCTTGTCGAAGCGCTGACTAGGGGTGAGGTGCTGAATGAGCGCGAGCGTCTCCTCGTCCTTGGCTTTGGGGTTGAGCAGCTTGTCGATGCCGCCAACTGCCTGCATCACGCTCGCGAGCTCGCCCTTGCTCATCTCCTTTTCCTTTAGGTCGATAAACTGCACCTTAATGCGGCGCTCCTTAAAATAGCGCTGAGCCTTCTTGGTATCGAAGGACTTTTTGGTGCCAAAAATCTGGATATTCATATTCCGCCGTTCTACCTGATGAAGTTGGTCGTTGCGCGATCGGCTTCGGGTGCGTTGATACCGGCGGCCTGTCCTGCCTCGATACAGCGCAGGAGCCAGGCCATGTTTTTGCCGATGTTTCGCATGGTGGCAAGGCCCTCGGCATCCCCATCGGCGTCGCCGGGCACGCGGCCAAACACGTTGTTCCAGTAGGTGGAGGCAACCACAGGCATTTGCTTAATGGTGAAGTACTTGTTGAGCACATCGAACGTGGTCGACGTGCCGCCACGACGGGCGACGGCGACCGCGGCGCCGGGCTTGTGCTCAAAGGCCTTGCTGCCAGCATAGAATGCACGGTCGAGGGCAGAGAGGATGCGTCCGCTGGGATGCGCGTAGTAGACGGGCGAACCAAAGACAAAGCCGTCTGCCTGCTCGGCAGCGGCAATCAGCTCGTTGACCATATCGTCGTCAAAGGTGCAGCGGCAATCGAGCTTGCCGCACTGGCCGCACCCGATGCAATCGCGAATAGGCTTGGCGCCCAGCTGAAACACCTGCGTCTCAATGCCCTCTGCGTCGAGCTGCTCGGCAATCTCGGCGAGTGCGCGGTCGGTGTTGCCGTTTGCCTTGGGGCTGCCATTGACCAAAAGAACCTTCATCACAAACTCCCTCTGCTGTCGGTGACTTCTGCGGAGGATTATCGCACGAGCGGGCAGATGGCGTGGGGCGCGATTCCAGCGACCGCCCATCATGCGCCCCGTCTCGATCGGTAGCTTCATCCGAGTGTTTCTCGGGGCCGGGAAGCCGGCCCCGAGGGCCAACGGCGGGCTCGCTCACCAGGTACGAGAGGGACACGGTCCAGAGTATGTTGGAGCTCGGGGCCTCATGCAAGCCGATTGTGAGGAGTCTGGGCAGGTCGCCTTCGATGGCGAACTCTGAGGTCTTAGAAGGCGGGCTGCTGCGGCGGCTATGGTTTATACTAAGGCGGTTGCTATCGAGTAATTCATACTTGGTTTGATTCGATTGTGAATGCGTAACTAGGATGGAAAGCAAAGGAAACTCTATGGAAACAGAGGATGCTGTTTGCTTGATGACTTCGATTGCCTTGATTGTCCTTTCAATCCAATACCGAAGAGGAAGATGGCTCTGCTCAATTGCTGGATATGATGTCACAAAAAGGGAGAGCGAGATTGATATACGCCCCTACGCAAAGCTGATTTCTTCTGTGACGTTATGGATGGGGCTGCTGTTTTTCTTGTGGGCGGTAGAGGGCTGGGTACGCGATTGGAATACCAGCGTTTTTGAAGTTTTGGTTCTACTTCTGTTCAGCTTGGCCTCTTTGTCGTTCGTGCGGCTCGTTAGGTTTGTGTTTATGAGGCGATAGCCAGCGGAAGTGGCTGGACGACAAAATGGACCAATGCAGCCAATTGTCAATAGAATTTGATAGGCTTGGCTTAACAGATTTACTCGAGGGCATATCCGTGGCGGGGGATAGGTTCTATCTTGTTGAGCACTTATTTGCATCAGGCAAAGTAAACCAAGAGTATCGAAACGGTGCCCCCGGGCCCGCTAGGGACTGCGGGGGGGGCGTTCGGCTAACTGCGGGTACGGCCTATTTGCCCAACGTGTTCGCCCGAGATCGGAAATTAACCATCATGCGCCCCATAACGCTAGTCCAGCTTGGTGCCCGGTACTTGTGGTGCCTCTTCAAGTAGCGCTTTGAGCTCGTTCAAAATGGAAACGGGCTGTCGGTCGACGGCGTCCAGATGAAGTGTGGCCACACGAATGGGCGGCTGATATTCAAATGAGCCAAAGAGTACGGGCGACCCCAAGAACCGCTCGATTTCTTCTGCGATCGCGTCGGTCTCTTCGGGATCAAGGTCATCGAAAAGCGCCACGAACATCGGTCCGGTCGAGCGGAACAGACGGCCCTTGCCGCGCGAACAGTCCATGAGGCAGGCGGCACTTTCTGCCAAAACGCGGTCGCCCGCATCAAAGCCAAAGCGGGCATTGACCTTGGCGATGTCGTCGATTTTGATGGCGACCAGGCCTGCCTTGCGCGCCACGCGACGCATTTCGCCAATGGCGTTGACCAGGGCGTGGATATCGCCCAGGCCGGTCACGGAATCGGTCGTATCCGCCAAGCTTCGGTTGATGATAATGCCCACATACATGTTGGGCTCGGTTTCGGTGCTATCCAAGCGGTAGCCCGTACACTCGCACAGCGCATATTTACCAGCGGTATTCATGACGCGATACTGCATGTAATGGAAGTGCCACGCGCCGTTTACCACCATATCGAGCTCGCTGCGCACGTTGTCGCGGTCCTCGGGGTGAACGCGGGCGAGCCACATATCGAGCGAGTTATAGGGATGCTGGGAGGGCAGGTCAAAATCGCGCACGGCATTAATCGACCATTGCGATTCGCCGGTATCGAGGTTAAGGATAAACGGATAGCGCGTCTCGGAGCTCATGGAGATCGCTTGGAACACCCGGTCGTTGCAGGGAGGCTGATCGGCGATTGGGCGCATGGATGCGTCGTTTTCCTTCGGCTGCTGCACACGGTGCATGAGCTTGTAGCGATACATTTTGCGGTCGGCGTCCATGGTCATCTGGCGACGCGTATCGCCAGCGAGTGGGTCGACGCGCGAGCAGCCAAAGCTAAAGCTAGCGATCATGGGCGCTTTGCCGCCCGATGTTGCCTCGATAAGGTTGGTGCGCGTCCGCTCCAGGCGCTGCTCGAGTTCGGCTTCATCTGTCGTGGGGGATACGAGTACAAATTCGTCTCCACCGATACGGAACAGCAGGTCATTGGGTTCCATTGTCTCGGTGAGTGCACGGCAGATGCTCAGGATGTAGCGATTGCCCTCGGTGTGGCCAAACGTATCGTTGCAATGCTTAAGGCGATCGATATCGATATAGGCGCAGGTGAAGGGGGTGCCTTTGTGCCAAAGCAGCTCGGCATAACGGTGGAGTCCAGCACGGTTGCCAAGATTGGTGAGCGAATCGATATAGGCGCCGCGCTCAAGCAGCTCGCGTTCTTGCTGCAGGATGGCAAATGTCTTCTGTAGCTGCTCGCCGATGGCGCACAGCTCCGTGGGCAGCGCGGCAACATCGAGCTCGGCGGTCGAGACCCCGTTCGCAAGTCGCTGAAGATAAGCAATGATCGATTGCTCGCCCAGGCGATACGACTCGTTCATGATGGATAACCTCCTTGGGCACAACAGTGGTTTGCATCATATCCCCAATTCGGTTTGGATTGGGGGCATAAGTTAGCCAATGGGGACAAGCGCCCCTTCGGCGGTATCGTTTTGCGCGTAAGCGTATCAGTTGCGGCCGCCGCCATCGAGCAGCGCTTCAAAATCCTCCACCTGCATGGGGCGGTAGTAGAGGAAGCCCTGAGCGTAGTGGGCACCCATTTGGAGCAGCATGTTCGCCTGCTCGTTTGTCTCGACGCCTTCGATTACAACGGGCAGATGGAGCGATTGCGCCATCTCGAGCGTTGATGAAACGATTTGCGCGCTACGGCTTTGATCGCGGTCGGTGGGCACAAACGTGCGATCAAGCTTGATGACGTCGACGTTGACGTTCTTGAGCATCGCGAGCGTAGACTGGCCGGTGCCAAAATCGTCCATGTAGGTCGAGAAACCGCGAGTGTGTAGGTCGGCCGTCAGCTTATCCACGGCCTCGGACTCTCCCGTATAAGCCGTCTCGGTGATCTCAATGCGCATGAGCTCGGGCGGTAGGTTGTATTGGGCGGCAAGCGCCCCCATATGCTCGGCGACGTCGCAGGCAAGGATATCCACGCGCGACACATTGAGCGAGATCGGAACTACGCGCAGCCCTCGATCGATGCACTCACGCAGCCACGAGGCGACGCCCTGCCAAACATATTTGTCGAGCGTCACCACAAAACCGCTTTCCTCGAGAGCGGGGATAAAGGTGGTAGGTGAAATGAGGGAGCCATCCTTGTCAATCCAGCGTGTGAGCGCCTCGGCGCCAACGATCTCGCCGGTTTCCATGTCGACCTGGGGCTGCAAGTAGTAGGTAATGCGGCCGTTTGAGAGCGCATACTGGAATTCGGTCAGCGTGCGGTGGAACGCGATTTCGTGTTCGTATTCCTCGGGGCGGAAAATGGCAATGCGCTCCTTAAAGTCGTTTTTTGCGCGCCGATTGGTAAACATGGCCTTGGCCTGCGCATCGATGGTGATTTCCTCGTTGGAGTCGATGGGGTAGACGCCCATGGACGGCCAGAAGCCCACGCCGTCATCATGCTTGGCCACGGCCTGGCGAATGCGGCTATAGATCTGATGGACGGTGTCGTGTTCAAAGGGGATGAGTACGCAAAAATCGTCTTGGCCCCAGTACCCTGCGACGCCCATGGCGGCATTCTCGATGTCCTTGAGAACCGTGCCCACATCGGCGAGTACGCGGTCGCCCTCGGCCTGTCCGTGCCATTCGTTGAACAGTCGCATGTGCCCCATATCGACGGTGGCGATACACCAGGCGCCGTTGCGCCTTGTCTCGAGAAATTCGTTGGCGCGGCGCATAAACTCGCTGGGTCGATAGAGACCCGTGAGCGGATCGATGCGTTCGGCGATGGCGCTTTTGCGCTCCACCTCGGGTATGGGGAGGCTGTCGTTGGGAACAAGCCCGCCGGCCGTGCGAATGCGACGGTCGAGTTCGCCTAAAACGGCGGCCGTTTGATTGGTCAGGTGCTCGTAAAAGGCCGGAACGACAAGACAGACGGGGGTAATAGTGTCGCCCGCGATTCGAACGGGAGCGAAAACGGCCTCTTTGAGATGTTGGATCAGTTGCTCGAATGCTTCGTGATCCAAATTGTTGCTAAGCACGACGAACTGGGCGTTGCGTGAACGGAAGACGCGACTCCTGCCGCGAGTAATCGACAGCATGCGGCCTGCGTATTCGGCGAGCATGTTGTCGACGGCCTCGGCCCCGTAGAGCTCGTTGAGCTTTGCCGTGCCGCGAACGCGCACTGCTATAAGCCCCGTCTCGCAACGGTCGCGACGGCAGGCATCGATAGCGTTGATCAGCGTGCGCTGTGTTCCGAGACCCGTGGCGGCGTCGACGGTCTCGGCAAGCGAGTGGTTGACGAGCTCGCCGACATAGAGCGAGGGGACATTTCCGTCGCCGTCGATACGAAACCCGCGAGCACGGCCGAGGATGTAATCGCCGGCGGCATTGCGCACGCGGTACTGCATGACGTGACGATGTTTGGAGCCGTCATAGATTTGGTCGATGTCGTTGGTATAGGCCTCAAGGTCATCGGGATGGACACGCGTTTTCCAGTAATCGTGGCAGTTGTCTATATGCTCCGAAGGAAGACCAAGATCGCGCAAGGCGCCTTGTGACCAAAGGGTTCGATGTTTGTCCAAGTTCTCGATAAAGAAATATCGGCCTTCGTTGAGCATCGAAAGGGCGTCGAAAATGCGATCGCTTATTTCGAAGTCGTCGGTGTGGGCTTGTGCGATATTGCGTCGATCAAGGTGCACGGCATGACGTAGCTTGTAGTCGTACATGCGATGATCGGCATCGTTCGTCAAGCGATTGGGGGCTTCGCCCAGGGCGGGGTCGGCGTGTGCCACTCCGTAGCTAAACGAGTGAGGCATCTTGGAAGCGTTGTTTTCGAGCAGTACCGTTCGGCAGTGTTCCAGACGTTCGGCAAGGTCGTCCTCGGTCGCAATCGTAGATAGGATGGCGAACTCGTCGCCCCCCAGACGAAATGCCGCCTCGTCCACCTTCATATACAGTTTGAGATAGAGGCTCACCTGCAAGATATAGCGGTTGCCCTCGTCATGTCCAAAGATGTCGTTGCAGTGCTTAAGGTTATCGATGTCGATAAACGCCATGGTCACGGGCAGTTCCTGCTCCCAGAGTTCCTCTAAGGAACGGGTAAAGCCGCCGCGGTTGCCAAGTCCGGTGAGCTCGTCGGTAAAGGCGGTCCTGATCAGATCGTCCTGACGCTCCAGAAGGTCACGGATGGTCTTTTCGAGCGTTTTGGTATTATTGCTGGCGTTATCCATACTGTAAGCGGCTTTCTGAGGTCGGGGCGGATTGCGTCGGGCGAGCTCGTTGTGCACATGCGTTGCTGCTCAACGCCTTGCGTGTTTCCAAGCCCCCGCCTTGCTGCGTCGTTGGGTTTATTTGTCGGTTCGTGCTCTCGGCTGATAACTACTGAGTAGTATAAACAAGTGTATGGAATTATGTAGGGGTGCCCATGTTGCGGGCGGCCATTATTCGCCAAACGGTAACGCGACGATGTTCGATGAAAATGCGACTGAGACGATATTTGTTGATGGGTATACTTGTTCCGTTTTAAAACGCAGGAACGGAGATGGTCGCATGGCACAGTCAAATATGACGCGCACGGTGGGGCTGGCGCTCGAGGGAGGCGGCTACCGCGGTATGTATACGGCGGGCGTGCTCGACGTTTGGATGGAGCACGGTTTGACCTGCGACCATATGGTGGGCGTCTCGGCGGGCGCGGCATTTGGCTACAACTTTAAATCGCGCCAGATCGGCCGCGCCATTCGCTATAACAAGGCCTATTGCGCCGACAAACGCTATGCGAGCGTGACCAGCTGGCTGCGAACCGGCGATATGTTCAATGCCGATTTTGCCTATCACGAGGTGCCCATCGAGCGCGATCCCATCGACCTGGAGGCGTATCGCGCCTGCCCCATGCGGTTTACGTGCGTGTGCACCGATATCGAGACGGGCAAGGCCGTCTACCACGACCTGCCCTATGGCGACGAGCGGGATATCGAGTGGATCCGGGCATCGTCGGCGATTCCTGTGGCGACGCGTCCCGTTGCTATTGACGGGCATAAGTATCTGGATGGTGGCGTGGCTGATTCTATTCCCAGCGCATGGCTGTTTGCGCAGGGGTATGACCGCAATATCGTGGTACTCACGCAGCCGGCGGGCTTTGTGAAGCAGCCCAACAGCGTGATGCCCATGCTGCGGCGCGTGTTCCGTCACTATCCGGAGTTTGTTGCAGCGCTTGAGCATCGGCATGAGGTCTACAATGCCACGCTCGATGACCTGGCACGTCGAGAGGCTGCCGGGGAAATCTTTGTGGTGCGGCCGAGCGAATCGGTGAAGGTGCCGTCGCTGTGCCGCGAACCGGATGAGCTCGAGCGCATCTACCAGGTCGGCCGCCACGATGCAGAGGCGACTTTGCCGGCGTTGGAAGCGTATCTGGCGGGGTAAGGGTCGCATACGGAAAGCGCATCCCGGAATGGAGGCCCAAACTGGGATGCGCTTTCCATTGCTGAAGATATGAGGCTGCGAATCAGCTGTTCGGCCTATGCCTATGCCTGCTGCCAGGTGTCGACAAGCTCCTTGGCCGCGGCGTAGGGATCGTCGGCGCTGCAGACGGCGCTCACCACAAAGAAGCCGTCGACGCCGGTTGCCTTAAGCTGCGGCAAGTCGGCCGTCTTAACGCCGCCGCCCACCACGATGGGCACGGGGCTTGCCGCGTGGAGTGCGGCCAGGTCCTCAAAGCTCTTGGTGATGATGGAGCCATCGGCTGCGCGTCCGCAGTCGCGCTTGGTCTCGGTCTCGTGGAGCGGGCCGATGCCCAGGTAGTCGACCAGACTCATGTCGGCGGTCTTGACGTACTCGAGCATTTCCTCGCAACGGGCCGAAAGGCCCACGATGGCGTCGGGGCCCAGCAGCTTGCGACAGACCTCGACGGGAATATCGCTCTGGCCCACGTGCACGCCGTCGACCGCAATGCCCTGCTCGCGTGCGGCGAGTACGCAGTCAAGGCGGTCATCGATCAGCAAGGCGACCTGACCGGTCTTGCCGGCCTGTGCGATTGCCTGCGCGGCATCGCCGGTCAGCGCAATGATCTCGCGGGCGCTTGCCACCTTGGAGCGCACCTGAATGCAGGTAAAGCCGGCGTCGAGCGCCTGGGCCACCACATCGCCCACGGGGCGTCCGAGGGTGTTTTCGGGGCCGAGCACCAGATAGGCCGAGATATCAAGGTTGTCGCGGATGCTCATCGTGCTTCCTCCTGCTTTTTGATCTGCGCTTCCATGCGCTCGAGTTTGCCGGTCATGGTGTCGGTAAATCCAGGTCGAATATCGGCTTTGAGCACGACTTCGGTTCGGATGCCCTTGTTCGCTAACACAAAGGTCGCGTCGCGCACGACCTGCATGACCTCGTCCCAGTCGCCCTCGATCTCGGTGAACATCGAGGTGGTGCGGTTGGGAAGGCCGCTCTCGCGAATGACGCGCACGACCTCGGCGACCTCGGCGGACAGTTCATCGCCGGTGCCGCACGGGGCGATGGCCACAGCGACGAGCGTGTTCATGCCGGCATTGGTTGCGGGCTCGGACATGGCTTATGCCTCCTCGAGCTCGAGTTGGTTATCGGCGATGTCTTGGGCGGTTGCGCGGTAGAGCTCGTCGATAAAGGCGACCTTAAAGCTTGCCGGGGCATCGGCGACGGCGGCGGCACGCGTGCCGGCGACGTTGTAGACGGCGGTACCGCAGACGGCTGCCGTAAACGGATCGGCAGCGCAGGCGTACACGGCCAGCACGCCGCCCTGCGAGCAACCGCAGCCGGTAATCTTGGACATGAGCGGGCTGCCGCCGTGGGATTTGGCCACGGTCGTGCCGTCGGTAATCAGGTCGACTTCGCCCGAGACCACAACGGCGCCGCCGGTGTAGCGAGCGAGCGCCACGGCGGCATCGCGGGCGGCGTCGACCGTGTCGGTGGTATCGACACCACGTACGCGGCTCAGATCGGCCGACTCGCCCTCAAGACCCCACAGGCCGGAGAGTGCGATGATCTCGGAGGCGTTGCCGCGTACGATGGCGGGCTTGTACTGCTTGAGCTCGTTTACCAGCTGGGTGCGCAGGCTACCGATGCCCAGACCCACCGGATCGAGCACCCAGGGCTTGCCGGCGTCGTGTGCCGCCTTGGCCGCGCGGGGAATCGTCTGCTCGTAGATGGGGAAGAGCGTGCCCATGTTGAGATAGATGGCGGCGCCGCCGGCAACGAGCGCCTCGCCCTCGTCGGGCAGATAGACCATGGCGGCCGAACCGCCCACGGCGAGCTGCGCGTTGGCGACAAAGTCGATCGTCACCGTGTTGGTGATGGAGCCGGCCATCGGATTGGTGGCTCGAATCTCCTCTACGGCCTTGACCATATGTTGCTTAAGCTGTTCCGAATCAATCACTGCACATGCCTCCTTGGCATAGAAAAGGGGCGCTGTGCATAGACAGCGCCCCTGTAAAGGCGGCATGCTCCCTACGCCAGCATTAACTGACAGGTTCAAAGGATTGGGCCCTATGCCCTCTCAGCCTTGTGGTTTGCACCGCCGGCACTCCCGCATCGAATCTGTTGTTCCCTATACTAGCGCACCTGCCAATATGGGACAGGTTTATTTTGGCAGGTGGCAACAGGGGCGCTGCATTTTCCCAGATAAAACCTGCCAAGATAAACCTGTCCCTTATTGGCAGGTCGTTACAATAGACGGGATAAAGAATGACCGAGGGGACCTTATGATCAAACTTGTTCTGACCGATATGGACGATACGCTGATTCCTGCTGGACACGATGGCGCCAGCGACTGCGCCATCGAGGGCATTCATGCCATGCAGGCGGCGGGCCTGCATTTTGGCCCGGTTTCGGGTCGCCAG
Organism: Collinsella sp. AM24-1; assembly: GCF_003470325.1. Classification (NCBI taxonomy): domain Bacteria; kingdom Bacillati; phylum Actinomycetota; class Coriobacteriia; order Coriobacteriales; family Coriobacteriaceae; genus Collinsella; species Collinsella sp. AM24-1. The sequence goes on from NZ_QRHM01000002.1 coordinate 82,431, forward strand.
CCGTCCGCGATGAGCTGGATGTTCCGCAATCGCTCCGAGTGCTTCTCGACCGGTGCGTTTTGCAACGGCCAGGTGATGTTTGTCGATGGCGAGGCGGTTGCCTCGCGCGCAACTGATAACGATGCCCTTATGCGCCTGGCCGACTACCTGGAGCAAGAGACCGACGATACCTATTTGAAGGTCTACCGTCTGGGTGATGACTTTTGGGACAACGACGCCTATTGCGTGACAAGCGATCCCGAGCGTGTGCGTCGCGCCATGGAGTCAGGCGGCAACGCGTGGCTCAAGGGCGAAGAGGCTCCCTGTCGCCCTGTCGTTGACGATGCCCCGGTATACAAGGCGAATATCTGGAGTGCCCGTTCGCGCGAGGAGCTCGCCGAGCTGCGCGAGCGTGTTGCCGCCGAGGTGCCGGAGCTCTCGCTCGTGTTTCCCAACAACCGCGTGCGCCTGTTCGACGTTCTTCCGACCGGCTGGGACAAGGGCTGTGCTGCGCTGGAGCTGGCGCGCGCTTTGGGCCTGACGCCCGACGAGGTGGCCGTATTCGGCGATTCCGATAACGATTTGCCCATGATCGATGCCGTTCCCAATTCCGTTGCAGTCGCCAATGCCAACGAGGCCGTCACGGCTGCCGCGCGCTGGCATATCGGCGCTGCGGCAGATGATGCGGTTGCCGGGGCTCTGCATCAGATTGCCGCCTGCGCCGCGACGGGGGAGATGCCGTCGTTTATGCGTCAGATGGACGCGACGGGTTTCGACGTCACGAACGTCTAGGGAGAAAGCCATGAAGCTCCAGCAGCTCAGATATGTCGTCAAAGTTGCCGAATGCGGCAGCATCACCGAGGCCTCGCGCCGGCTCTTTGTGTCGCAGCCTTCGATTACCGCGTCAATTCGCGATCTCGAAAACGAGATGGGTGTACACATCTTTGAGCGCACCAACAAGGGCGTCATTGTGTCCGAGGAAGGCGAGACCTTCTTGGGCTACGCGCGCCAGGTGCTCGACCAGGCCGACCTGCTCGAGGGCAAGTACAAAGGCACGTCCGAGCAGGTGCCGCACTTTAGTGTGAGCTGCCAGCATTATTCCTTTGCCGTTAATGCATTTGTCGATGTGATCCGCGAGTTCGATGCCGCGCGCTACGACTTTACCCTGCGCGAGGAGCAGACCCACGAGATTATCGAGGACGTCGCGCATATGAAAAGCGAGCTCGGCATCCTGTATCTGTCGGAGCACAATCGCGAGGTCATCGAGCGCATGCTGGCGGCCAACGAGCTCGTATTCGAAGGACTCTTCTGCGCTACGCCGCATGTCTTTGTGTGCTCCGACCATCCGCTGGCGGGTCGCTCGAGTGTGACGCTCGAGGACTTGGAAGACTACCCGTTCCTGTCCTATGAGCAGGGCAGCTACAACTCGTTTTACTATTCCGAGGAGCTGACCTCGACCTTTGAGCGCCGCAAGAATATCCGCGTGCGCGACCGTGCGACGCTGTTCAACCTAGCTATGGGCCTTAACGGTTACACGGTGTGTTCGGGCGTGATCAGCCATGAACTTAACGGCCCCGGCATTATCTCCATTCCGCTCGATGTAGACGAGTACATGGAGATCGGCATCATCACGCGCAAGAACACGACGCTTACGCGCTACGGGCAGGCCTATATCGAAGCGATTCGTCAGCACATCTAGACTGCTGCGTTCTGCACGGGTCAAATCTCTTTATGGCAGTCCCAACTAATATAGGAAGCATCTATATCAAACTGTTATAAACGCATATTTTACGATGTCCATATGAGCGCTCATACTCTGTCCCAGTAAAGCAACCAATGCAAAGGGAGATATCTATGAGCACTTTGATTCAACCGAACGCGCCGTTTCGTGCCGATATCGTCGGCAGTTTTCTTCGTCCGCAGGCTGTAAAGGACGCCCGTGCCGTCTATGTCGCGGGTAAACTCGACGCTTCCGGCCTTAAGGCCGTCGAGGACGAGGCCATCCGCGACTTAGTGGCCAAGCAGAAGGCTGCCGGCCTGCAGGTGATTACCGATGGCGAGTTCCGCCGCAGCTACTGGCACCTCGATTTTATGTGGGGCCTCAACGGCATTGAGCGCCGCGCCTCGCGCACGGGCTACATGTTCCACGATGAGGAGACTACCGCCGACACCGCCGTGGTAACCGGTCCCATTAGCGGTGAGAATCATCCGTTCGTCGAGCACTTCAAATTTATCAAGTCGCTCGAGGGAGAGGGCCAGGTCGCGCGCCAGACCATTCCGGCGCCGATCCAGACGTTCTCCGAAGTCACACTCGACCGCTGCGATGGCCAGCAGGAGAGTCTGCACGCCGTCTACAAGACCGACGAAGAACTCGTCGATGCCATTGCCGCAGCATACCGCACCGTGATTGCTGACCTGTATGCCGCGGGCTGCCGCAACATCCAGTTTGATGACTGCACCTGGGGCATCTACTGCGATACCGACTTTGTGTCCAAGACTGGCATGAGCCCGGTTGACCTGCAAAGGGTGAGCGAGCTGGGCGTGGCGCTCAACAACGCCGCCATCGAGGACAAGCCCGACGACCTCGTCATTAACACGCACGTGTGCCGCGGCAACTACCACTCTACCTATGCTTTCGAGGGCGGCTATGACCCCATCGCGCCGTACCTGTTTGCACATGAGGATGTCGACGCATTCTACCTGGAGTTCGATACGCCGCGCGCCGGCGGTTTTGAGCCGCTCAGCTACGTTGCCCCGGGCAAGAAGGTCGTGCTGGGCTTGGTGACCACCAAGGCCGCAGAGCTCGAGAACGAGGATGTTATCGTCGAGCGCATCCGCGAAGCCGCAAAGTACGTGCCGCTCGAGAACCTGTATCTGTCTCCCCAGTGCGGCTTTGCCAGCTGCGAGATTGGCAACAAGCTGACCGAGGACGAGCAGTGGGCAAAGATCGCCCTGGTCAAACGCATCGCCGAGCGCGTTTGGAAATAGCGGTAACGTTTGCAGGTGACGGCGCGTGCGAGACATGGTGCATCGCGTACAATGGTTCGGATCGTATCGTTCGGGCAGGTTATCCGATATGCCCGATCGCCCTTCCATTCGAAAGGACATCCATGTCCCAGTCTTCGACGCCCGCCGTCACCGATGCCATCTACGACGCATCGTCGCTCGGCCGCCCGCGCATGTTTTTGCTCGGCCTACAGCACCTGTTTGCCATGTTTGGTGCCACGGTGCTGGTGCCCGTGCTCACCGGTCTCTCGGTTTCGGCAACGCTTTTGTTTGCCGGCTTGGGCACGCTGCTGTTCCACTTCCTGTCGCGCGGTAAGGTGCCGGCATTTTTGGGCTCATCGTTTGCCTTTATTGCCGGTTATGCCGCCATCGCGCCCAACTGCGAGGCCGAGCTTTTGCCCTACGCCTGCCTGGGCGTTGCCTGCGCCGGTCTACTCTATCCGGTACTTGCGGCACTCTTCCGCGCGTTTGGCGCCAAGCGCGTCATGCGCTTCTTCCCGCCGGTGGTGACCGGTCCCATCGTCATTTCCATCGGCTTGATTCTGGCGAGCTCCGCTATTGCCAACTGCCAGACCAACTGGCTTGTGGCTGTTATTGCCGTTGCCGTTATCGTGATCTGCAACATTTGGGGTCGCGGCATGGTTAAGATCGTGCCGATCCTGCTGGGCGTCGTGGTGAGCTATGCCGTTGCCGCCGCGTTGGGTGAGGTCGATTTTTCGGGCGTTGCCGCCGCGCCGTGGGTCGGTCTTCCCATCGTGTGGGACAACACCGTGTTTGCACTCTTTGGGCCGCAGTTCGATAGCGGCCTTGCCACGACCGCCATCATCACCATCATGCCGTTGGCCTTTGCAACCATGATCGAGCATATCGGTGATATCTCCGCTATTGGCTCCACCTGCGAGCGTAACTACATTGCCGATCCCGGCCTGCATCGCACGCTGCTCGGCGATGGTCTCGCCACGATCCTGGCTTCGCTCTTTGGCGCTCCGGCCAACACCACGTATGGCGAGAACACCGGCGTGCTCGCTCTGACGCGCGTGTTCGACCCGCGCGTGATTCGCATTGCCGCGTGCTGCGCCATCGTGCTTTCCTTCTGCCCCAAGTTCGCTGCCGTGATCGCCGCCATGCCGCCATGCGTTATCGGCGGCGTGTCGCTCGTACTCTACGGCATGATCAGTGCCGTAGGCGTGCGCAACCTCATTGAGAACCAGGTCGATTTCCAGAACAACCGCAACGTGCTGGTGGCCGCTCTTGTGCTCGTGCTTTCGCTCGGCATCGCGTACAGCACCGCCGGCGCCATCGTGTTGGAGCTGGGCGGCGTGACGATTTCGCTTTCGGGTCTTGCCGTGGGTTCGCTGGTGGGTATCGTGCTCAATGCGATTCTGCCGGGTAATGACTTTGAGTTTGATGTCTCGGAACTCGAAGGGTCTGCCGAATAGCAGCTGTGTCCAACTCAGTTAAAAAGCCGGCCATGCGTCCGATGCGCATGGCCGGCTTTTTAGTGCGCAAGAACCCAGTGGATGCCACGCGCCATGCGCAGGTCGGTTTGGGCAAAGTGGTTGCCGGGGTTGAGTTCCAGTGTTGTGAGGATGCCGCGCTCAACGAGCAACGTTTCCATTGCGCGCGTGTCGTCAAGTACGTGCCGCATCATGCGGTTGGGCGTCTTGGTTTCCTTTTTGCCGAGTGACAGATAGACGGCCTGCGGGTTGCCGGCAAAAGGGGTCGTGCTGGCGCGATCGACAAAGTCGGGAAACCACAACGACCCCGATGCGCTTGCGGCGCGGCTAAAGGCGTCGGTTTGCCAGAGGGCCCAAAGCGAAAAGAGACCCGCCAGCGAATAACCGGCAATGCCACGCCAAGCAGGTGGCTGTGGGAGCGATAATTCGACCTTTGGGATTATCCGGTTCAGTAACTCATCAAGAAAACCGGCAGCTTGGCCGCCGAAAGGCTCGGCATCGCGCACGGTCCCGTCGCATTCCCAGGGACTCAGCTCGCGATTCCAATCGAGCCCGCCAATGGCGACAAGGGTGAACGGTGGACAGCCGAGCTCTCGGCAGCGTTCATAAACCTCCGTGCCGTCGCCCATGACCACGGGAAGATAGATGACTGGTGCGCTTTCGGCATGCTGTGCATGAACGGTTATCTGCTTTTGATGCGCTTCCATGACGGGCTTCTCTCGGCGTTGTGATATCGACGGCCCCCATTGTCGCACGCCGGCTCATGCAGGTTGGGCTAGACCAAAGACAATCTCGTGCATACCCTGCGGACGCATATGGAAAACGCCACCGCCGGAGGGGAGCTCGGCGGTGGCGTTGTTAAACGGTGCTGGGACTCGGAGCCTTCGCGGGAGCTGCCATGTGCGCAGAGGCGTCTAAGAGCGCTTGCGGCTCGCCATGGTGCCTGCGGCGATAGCGGCTGTTCCCGCAAGGACGGTTGCCACGATGGCCGCACCCGAGGTGTCGCCGGTTGCCGCGAGCACGCCGGTAGTCTTGGCTTTCGTGATTGAAGCCGCAACGGCCTTGGTCGGCTTTGAGCCCTCAGGCTTGGGGTTCTGCTTGGACTCCGCGGGCTTGCTTTCTGCGGGCTTGGTCTCGTCGGGCTTGGGGTCTTCCGGCTTGGCTACCTCGGGAGGTGCGATGACCATGCTCTTGGCGACAGCTTCGTTATAGGGGGAGTCGATCACAGCGTCGCCCGTGCCGATGGCTTGGCCTGCCTCGTAGATGCCGTCACGGAGCTTGCGATAGTCAATGACCTTGCCGCCTTCGGGCGTCTGGATGGCGGCGTTCTCAATCTTGATGGTGCCGATTGCCTTGCCGTCAGCGCTCATGGCACGGGCAAAGATTGCCGCTGTATCTCCTTCGGCCGTTACCTTGCTGCGGATGATCGAGATGACTGCGGGTGTGACGCCCTCGCTGGTCTGGGCGATGATGCCGATGTTCTCGCCTTGGGGCTCGGGGCTCGTCTCGCCATCTTGGTTTTCGCTGTAGGGGATGGGGCCGTCGCCGTTCTCGACATAGCGGGCTATGGCCTTGACAACGGAGTCGCTGATGTAGATGTGGCCACCCTCCTCGTTGGGTCGATCGCTTCTGGTGGAGAATGCAGCCGAAACCTCGCCTTCCGCAAACGCGTCCACGGTGGAGCCGTTCTTGACGACGATATCGTCTGGGTAGGTGAAGAGGGCAATGGCGCTACCGTATCTGCCTTTACTTGCGCGGACTGTCACGTTTGCATGATCGAGGGTGATGCCCTTGTGGGCATAGACGCCATATTCAACACCGTTTACGTTGAGGGAGGCGTTTGTGGCTGCGAGGCTGCCCTTGGCCTCGACGGCAGCGTCTTTCTCGGAGCTTGCCTTGACCTGGCTGCCGTCCGAGATGTTGATATTGCCGCCGCTCCAAAGGGCCTCACCATCAGCTGAGCTTGCCTCGACCGTCCCGCCACCCTTGATGGTGAGGTTCTTGTCGGTTCCAATACCCTTGTCCTCGGTAGTCCTGGCGGTGACGGCTCCGCTGTCGTCAATCGTGATATTACCGTTTGCCCTGATGCCATCCGATGCACCCGTGGCGTTGACGTTGCCCGAACCTTTGATAGCGAGATCACCCCCGGCATTTATGGCGTCAAACCCAGTGCTCGTGGCGTTGACGGATCCGGCTCCGTCGATGTTGATATTACCCGTGGAGAGGATAGCGTCCTCAGTAGATGTCACGCTGAGCGTGCTGCCCGCGTCGCCTTGGATATTGAGCTCGGCGTTCTCGTTAGTGCCATGAGAAACGTTGATGCCTTCGATCCATTCGGCAGTGACGATGTTGGTCCCCGAGTAATTCACGTTGAGCTTGCCTGCGGCCTGGATCTCGCCGCCGTTATAGTTGTTGAGCTTCAAGTCGTCGGCGCCGTCCCACGACCAGGTACCGGCCTCGTCGCTCGCCGCGGTGTTGTACTTGTTGCCGCCGACCTTGACCCATTCCGCCGCGAGCGAGACGCTCGGCATGAGCAGCGAGCTCACCGTGAGCGCGCACACGGCGCCTACGACGATGCGGCGCGTCACGCGGCGCCAGCTGCCGTGCGCGAGTCCTATGCGACGGCGAACGTCGGGTTCGGCAACATGGGTTCCGGCGGTAGTGTCATTGCGTTTGGGGGTCGTGAACAAGGCTGCCATGGTTGCTCCCGTTCTCATAGGGCCTATACGGCTAGATTCAGCGTATCTGCTGGATGTTGCCGGCGGTAGTGCCGTTTGGAGGGCAAAATGTCCAAAATCCGGAAGAGGAATAAGCTGCGCACCTACGCGTTGTCGGGCATTAATCACAAAGCGCGGAGCCGCTTGTTGCGACTCCGCTCGCGTGTGCGCCATACGAGTGCAAACAGGAAACGCCACCGCCGGAGGGGAGCTTGGCGGTGGCGTTGCTAAACGGCGTGCGGACTAGGCGTATTCGGGGGTGCCGCCCCGTGCGTTAAAGATCGAGGCGTCTATGCACGCTTGCGACTCACCGCGGCGCCGGCGGCGATGGCGGCTGTTCCCGCAAGGGCGGCTGCCACGATGGCTACGCTCGAGGCGTCGCCGGTTGCCGCGAGCTTGCCGGTGGTCTTGGCTCCCGTGGCTGCAACTGCAACGGTCTTGGTTGTCTTCGTGCCCTCGGACTTGGAACCCTCGGGCTTGGTCTCGCCTGGCTTCTCCTCGGGTTTGATCTCCTCGGGAGGCACGATGACCGTGCTCTTGGCGACAGCTTCGTTATAGGGGGAGTCGATCACAGCGTCGCCCGTGCCGATGGTTTGACCCGCTTCGTAGATGTCGCCGTTGCTGAGCTCTTCTTTGTTGCGATAGTCAATGACCTTGCCGCCTTCAGGCGTCAGGATGGTGGAGCCTTCGATTTCGATGGTGCCGATTGCCTTGCCGTCCGCGCTCATGGCAAGGGCGAAGATCGCCGCCGTGTCTCCTTCGGCAGTGACCTTGCTGCGGACGATCGAAATAGTCGCGGGCGTGATGCCCTCGCTGGTCTGGGCGAAGATACCGATGTTCAGACCCCTAGGCTCAGGGATGACCTCGCCGCTTTGGTCGTTGCTGTAGTGGTCAGGGCCGTCGCTACCGGACTCGACATAGCGGGCTATAGCCTTAACAACGGAGTCGCTGATGTAGATGTGTCCGCCCGCGTCGTTGAGCTGGTGGTTTCTGGTAGAGATTGCAACCGAGAATTCGCCTTCCGCGAACGCGTCCACGATGGAACCATTCTTGATGACGATGTCGTCCCCGTCAGTGATGAGGGCGATGGCCTGGCCGCCGCTCGCGCTTGTGCGGACCGTTACGGTCGCGTGATCGAGTATAGCGCCCTTGCAAGCATAGACGCCATATTTAACACCACTTGCGTCAAGGGAGGCGTTCGTGACCGCGAGACTGCCCTCAGCGTTGACGGCAAGATCTCCCTCGGAGTTCGCCTTGACCTGGCTGCCGCCCGAGATGTCGATGTTGTCGTCAGCCCAAATCGCCGCTTCTTCTATCGAGCTTGCTTCTACCTTGCCACCGCCTTTGATGATCAGGTCACTGCCCGCGGCGACGCCGTAACCTTCGCCTCCTTTAGCGATCACTGTACCAGAGGAATCGATGGTGGTCTTGCCCTTGGATTGGATGCCTTCGGTACCGCCCGTTGCATTCACGGTGCCCGAGCCTGTGATAGAGAGATCGCCCTTTGCCTCAATTCCGTCGGAATTAGTGCTTGTGGTGTTCACAGTGCCTGGGCCAGAAATGGAAAGGTCACCTGTTGATTTAATTGCATCGGCCTCGGCTGTCACATTGAGCTCATCCGTGCTATTCGAGCTCGTTATGTTCAACTCTGCTTTCTGGCTAGTGCAATCCTGCGCCTTGATGGCGGCCCCGGTGTAATCGGGCTCGGTTTTCACGGTGTTCTTGCCCTCGTAGGCAATGTTGAGCTTGCCCGCAGCCTTGATCGCACCGCCGTCATAGCCGTTGAGCTTCATATCGTCGGCGCCGTCCCAGCTCCAGGTGCCGGCGGCGTCTCCCGTGGGCCCCGCGGCCGCTTCATGGCGGACGCCGCCAACGTCCACCCACTCCGCCGCGAGCGAGACGCTCGGCATGAGCAGCGAACTTACCGTGAGCGCGCAGGCCAGGCCGCAGACGATGCGGCGCGTCACGCGGCGCCAGCTGCCGTGCGCGAGCAGCGTGCGACGGTGCACGTCGGGCTCGACAAAATGGGCTCCTGAGGTTTTATCATTGCGCTTGGGGGTCGTGAACAAGGTGGCCATGGTTACTCCCATCCTCATAGGGCCTATGCGATTACGCCCAGCATATCTGCAGGATGTAGCCGGCGGTAGTGCCGTTTGGAGGGCAAAATGTCCAAAACTTGGGAGGCAATACATCGCGCGTCCGTGCGGTGCCTGGCTTTAAAAGAAAAGCGCGGAGCCGCTCGATGCGACTCCGCGCTTTGGTGTTCTGCTTTGGCAGCTTTGCCGTTACGCTACAAAGAAGTAGACGAGGAAGGCAAGGGCTGCGATCCACATGAGCGGCTTGATCTTGGATGCCTCGCCCTTAAAGAGCGCGACGACCACGTAGGCGATAAAGCCCAGACCAATGCCGGCAGAGATGGAGTAGGTGAAGGGCACGCCGGCGACAATCATGAACGCCGGGAAGCCCTGCGACACGTCGGACCAGTCGATCTCGGAGGCCTCGCTCATCATGAGGTAGCCGACGTAGACCAGAGCACCGCAGGTGGCGGCGCTGGAAACGATGGTGACGATGGGGGAGAAGAACGCGGCGAGAATGAACAGCACGCCGGTGGTGACGGAGGTGAGGCCCGTGCGGCCACCGTCGGCAGCGCCAGAGGTGGACTCGACGAAGGTGGTGATGGAGGAGACGCCCATAAAGCCACCGGCAGCAGCGGCCACGGAGTCGACGACCAGGATGGGACGGATGTCCTCGACATTGCCGTCCTCGGTCAAGAACTCGCCCTGCTTGGCGACGGCCATCGCGGTGCCCATGGTGTCGAAGAAGTCGCTCATGAGCAGCGAGAAGGCAACGACGAGCAGCATCGGGTCGGTCAGGACCTTCACGATGGCAAGGTTGCCGTCGGCAGTGCTGGCAAACGGGGCGCCGAAGGTCGAGAAGTCGAGCGGTGCGATGAGGCCCTCGGGCGCATGGGTGACGCCCAGCGGGATTCCGGCGATAACGGCGACGATGATGCCGATGAGCAGCGAGCCCGGCACGTTGCGGGAAGCCAGGGCAACCGTCACGACGATGGAGATGATGCCGACGATAAAGGTGGGGGAGGCGATGTCGCCCAGGCCGACGAGCGTACCGGCGCCAGCGGTGATGATGCCGGCGTCGCACAGGCCGATCATGGCGATAAACAGGCCCAGACCCACCGAGATGGCGTGGCGCAGGACCACGGGGATGGCGTCCATGATGGCCTCGCGCAGGCCGCAAAGGACGAGCAGCAAGATGACGATACCCTCGAGGAAGATAACGCTCATGGCGACGTGCCAGTCACCGCCGCACATGGTGGTGGTGATGCCCGCGATCATGGCGTTGATGCCCAGGCCTGAAGCGCAGGCGAGCGGGCGGTTTGCGAAGATGCCCATGCAGATGGTCATGATGCCGGCGCCCAGGCAGGTGGCGCAGGCGAGCGCTCCCGCATCAATGCCAGCGCCCGAGAGCACTGCGGGGTTGACGGCGATGATGTAGGCCATCGCCAGGAATGTTGTCAGTCCAGCGCGAAGTTCGGTCCCGATTGTGGACTTGCGCTCACTGACGTGAAAAAGTTCGTCCATGCATACCCTTTCCTTGTTCGGCCCCGAGTTTAGGCCGATTGACACGAACTCACTTACTATATCGTCTTTACAACCTTGCTGTTCCTCGCATGTTGATGTTCGGCGCTTTGTAACAGACGGACGGTATTTATCGCATGAAAATGTGTGGGTACCGTATACTTAAGCGGTTACAACAACCCCTATGGAGGAACGTATGATTAAAGAGCTTTGCCACGACGAGGCTATCCTGTCCCAGCGTTGCGAGGTTGCGACCGTCGAGGACGAGTCGGTTGCTCAGGACCTGATCGATACCATCAAGTCGCTCGACGATGCCGGCTGCCTTGCCGCTAACCAGATTGGCGTTACCAAGAAGGTCTGCGTCTACCTGGACGACGCCGGCGAGCCCCACGTGCTCTACAACCCCCGTCTGGTGTTTGGCCTGGGCGCCAGCAAGATGGAGGAGAGCTGCCTGACGCACGAGGGGGTCACCAAGTCCACGCGCTATATCAAGTGCAAGGTTGCCTTTGACCAGATCGTCGATGGCAAGATGCGCGAGCGCAAGCAGGACTTTGTGGGCTTCGAGGCGCAGATGATCCAGCATATGATCGATCACTGTCTTGGCAAGCTTGTCTAGGGCGACCACAGCACCGCACTTCGTCGTTTTTGGTCCGGGCGTGACATTGTTGTCATGTCCGGGCTTTTGTGTTTAGCGCCTTTTTGTTTGGTGACAATGAACTTAGCAAGAACGTAAAGCTAGGAGGCGCTATGTGTACGAGCATTCGATTTACCGATAATTCCGGCAACATGTATCTGGGCCGCAACCTCGACTGGAGCTTTGACTACGGCCAACAGGTTCGCGTGATGCCGCGCGGGTTTCACATTCCGTATTCGTTTATCGACGACACGACAGCGGCACACGCGGTGATCGGTATGTGCATCGATTACAAGAACTACCCTATGTTCTTCGACTGCGGCAACGATGCGGGCCTCGCCGTGGCAGGTCTCAATTTCCCGGGTTATGCCGAGTATGCCGAGGACCCTGTCGACGGCAAGACCAATATCGCGGCCTATGAGTTTCCCCTGTGGGTGGCAGCGACGTTCTCGACGGTCGATGAGGTCGAGGCCGCGCTGCGCGACACGGTGATTGTCGCCAAATCTGCCGGAGAGGGGCTGGGCGTGTCGCTGCTCCATTGGATTATCGGCGACAGCCAGCGTAGCATCGTGGTCGAGATGATGGCTGACGGCCTGCATGTATACGACGATCCGGTCGACACCCTTGCCAATCAGCCCACCTTCCCGTGGCATATGGAAAACCTACGCACTTATATCACCGCCACAAGCGATTTTCCGCAGACGGCGACGTGGCGTGGCGCCGAGCTTAAGCCCTATGGAGCCGGTGCCGGCATGCGCGGCATTCCCGGCGACTGCTATTCGCCGAGCCGTTTTGTAAAGGCAGCGTACCTCAACGCCAATTACCCGCAAAAAGACAGCGAGACCGAAAACGTCGTCCGCATGTTCCGTTCACTCGAGGGCGTGGTGATGATTGAGGGGGCGTCCAGGATGGGCGATGGCAAGTTCGAGAAGACTATCTATACCGGATGCTTTAGCGCGCGCACAGGCAATTATTACTACGCGATGTATGAGGATCCGTCGATTCGCTACGTGAGCCTGATGGATGCCGAGGGCGCGAGCCCCGATAGGCTTGTGGTTCCCGAGCCGCGTCGTTCGTAGCCGAGGGCTTTACTGAAATGCAAAGCGCCCCTGCATCTCCTGTGAGGTGCAGGGGCGCTGTCGTTGATGCGCGACGTCGCTAGAAGTTGGCGTCGTTGAGCTGGGCGCTCTCGAGGCCGTCGAGCAGTTGCTGTTCGGGCGTATCGGCGACGCTCTCGAGCAATTCGGTGGGATCGACGTTCATGTCCCTACCGGCCTCGTTGCCGTTGACCAGGTCGTCCGAGAAGATATCGACTTCCATTTCCTCGGCTTCTTCGATCTGGACCTCGAGCGGCACATGGGTGCGTACGAGTTTGACCGCCGGACGCATGCGGGCAAAGAGAGGCACGTACTCGATGATGATCGCCGAGTTCTCAAGACCGTACCAGCGTGCCGGGCTTCCGCAGGCGCGGCGGACGGCGTACTTGATGGCCATCACGCGGTGGTCGTTGCGGTTGATGTCCGTTTCGGGGGCAAGCATCTTGCGCAGCATGCAAAAACGGAAGTCGCCCACGTTGCCGCGTGTCTCGTAGATGGAGTAGGTGTGATGCTGCGGTGGCAGCTCACCCGATGTCATCAAGTCGCCAACGATCTGACGCAGATAGGCGTTGATGCGCTGGTTGACCTTAAAGCCCAGGTCCAGGCGCACGCGGAACAAAAAGTCCGTGCCAAAGGTCTCGACGGAATACTCGTGCGTATAGGGCTCGTCGGTAACGTGCACGTTGATGAACCAATATGCCTTGGCGCGCTTGGGGTGCTTGTCCAGGATGGAATAGAGCACGTCGCGGTCGAGCGTGAGCGGGTCGGGGCTGTTGGTGAGGAACACCAGATTGTCGGCGAGCACGGGGTAGGTCTCGTCGTTGCGCAGGCGGTTGAGCTGATCGATGTACTTGGAGACGGGCAGCAGGATCGTCTGCGTGCGCTCGATGGCGGTGCCGCGGCGCCACACGTACATAAGGCCAAACAGCAGCGAGGCCAGGAAGATCATCACATAGCCGCCGTCAAAGAACATGGTGAGGCACGAGGCAAAGAAGCAGAGCTCGATTGCGCCAAAAAGCAGGGCAAAGACGCAGGCGCCCAGCTTGTGCTTGAGGATGCCGGCGATATAGCTCGTCAAAAGCGTCGTGGTCATGAGCATAGTCACGGTGATGGCGAGGCCGTAGGCGCTCTCCATGCGCTCGGAGTTTTGGAACAGCAGCACGATGAAGATACAGCCGACCCACATGATGTTGTTGACGAGCGGAATATAGAGTTGACCCTTGGTGTCGCTGGGGTAGTGGATGCGCAGATGCGGCATAAGGTTGAGACGCGTGGCCTCGGATACCAGCGAGAACGAGCCGGTGATAAGCGCCTGCGAGGCGATGATGGCCGCTACGGCCGATAGCACGATGGCAAAGGGGCGCAGGGGCTCGGGAAGCATCATGTAGAACGGGTTGACGATGTCCATCGCGAGCATCTGGGGATTGGAGTTGTTGGCGAGCAGCCAAGCGCCCTGACCCAGATAGTTAAGGATGAGGGCCGCCTTTACGAACGGCCAGGATGCGTAAATGTTAGCCTTGCCCACGTGACCCATGTCCGAATAGAGCGCCTCGGCGCCGGTCGTCGACAGGAAGACGAAGCCGAGCACCATGATGCCCGAGTGGTTGATGGGCGAGAACAGGAACATGATGCCGCGGATGGGGTTGAGTGCGCGCAAGATGGACAGGTTGCCGAGCATGTTGAACAGGCCGGCGCCCGCCAGGAACAGGAACCATAGCGTCATGAGCGGGCCGAAGAGCTTGCCGATTGACGAGGTGCCGGCGCGCTGCATGGCAAATAGGCCGCAGATAATGATGATGGTAATAATGATGACGTTGGTCTGGCCGTCGCCCAATAGCGCGTGGCCCCACTCGATGGTGCGCAGACCCTCGATGGCTGTGGTGACCGTGACGGCGGGGGTGAGGATGCCGTCGGCAAGCAGCGCCGCACCGCCGATCATGGCGGGAAGGATCAGCCACGGCGCCACTTTGCGCACGAGACTGAACAGGGCGAAGATACCGCCCTCGTTGTGGTTGTCGGCCCTCATGGCGATTAGCACGTACTTGACCGTGGTTACGAGCGTCATGGTCCAGATGACGAGCGAAAGCGCGCCCAGGATCATGTCCTCGCTGACGGTACCGATGCCGCCGTTGTTGGCGACGATTGATTTCATGGTGTACATAGGGCTCGTGCCGATGTCGCCATAGACGACGCCGAGCGTTACGAGCAACATACCAGCAGAAAGGGGAATGGCTCCATGCCCGCTCTGTCCGTGCTGGTCTTGGAGGTTTGCCTCCAGTTTGTTGTGTGCCACGTGGACTCCCTTAGACATCCGGTTATCTGTCTAGGGCAGATAACCTTTATGCCATCTTTATACATATAAGAGCAGTTTGGCACATCGGGGTGTTTTAGACAATAATCCCCATCTGGGGATTATTCATGTACGCAGGTAGCATTTCAAAACAGGGGCGCACCGGCTGTATGGTCTTGCTGCAATGTGATAACCACGGACGCGCCCCTGCTTTGAAACTGAAGAGGGGCTTTTAGGCGCGTGCTGCTTGGGCGATGCTTGCTTTGGTGTCTGCGCGTTTGCCGGCGACTTCGCAAAAGATCGCGCCGCCGATGATCAACGCGGCGCCCATGAGGCGGATGGGCGTCATGGTCTCTCCCAAAAGGGCAACGGAGAACACGACGGCCGAAAGCGGCTCGAGGTAGCCGACGACCGCGACGGTCTGGACGGGCAGCTTGGCGACGGCACTAAAGTAGAGCAGGCAACCGATGCCGGTGTTGACGACGCCGAGCATGGCGACGGCGCCCCAATCGATGCCGGCGGCAATGCTGGGGGAGAGGAACGAGGGGGCACCTTGCGTGAAGAGCGTAAGGATCAACGCGGTTACAAAGGCGGCGCTCACCTGGAGCGTGGAGTTCTCGAGGCCTTCGATGTGTGGCGCACCCTTGCTAGCGATGACCATCAAGGCGTAGCAGAAGGCCGAGGCGATGCCGCAAGCGATACCCGCAATGGGCATATTGCCGCCTAGACCTTGCGCCGCAATGAGAAAGGCGCCACAGGCAACGGCGATAAACCCGGCGATTTTGCCGCCGGTCAGCTTTTCGCCAAAAATGAGCGGGGAGAGGGCCATAACGATGATGGGGCCGCAGTAATACAACAGCGAGGAGATGCCAACGCCGATCGTCTGATAGGCGCGGAACAGGAAAATCCAGCTGGCGCCCAGCGCGGCGCCCGAGACGATGAGCGCTGCGGCCTCGCGGGGGCGAGACGGAGCCTGCAGGTTATGGCGCTTGGTTATGAAGAGGATGGCGGCAAGGGTGAGAGCGCCCAAAAACGTGCGCAACAGTACGATATCGGAGCTCGGCAGCGCGATGGCAGCGGCGATGATGCCGTTGGAGCCAAACAATAGCAATGCTGCTAAGTACGTAAACAGTCCGTTGTTCATGTGCTGACATCTCCTCTATATCCGAGCATGTTCACTATGGGTGAGGTGGCTTTAGAAGAAAAGCGAATATAATGCATGGATAACATGACAAAAACTCATGTAAAGGTGGAGGGATGCCGTGGAAACGAATATTCAAAAGATGCAAGTGCTGCTCGAGACGGTGCGTGCCGGCAGCTTTACGCATGCTGCAGAGCGGCTGAGCTATTCGCAGTCGGGCGTGAGCCGCATGGTGGGCGACCTTGAGGCAGACTGGGGTTTTAAGGTGCTTGATCGCGGCCGCGAGGGCGTGGTGCTTTCTGCCGACGGGCGGCAGGTCATGCCGGCAGTCGAGGCGTTATGCGAAGAGTTTGGCCGCCTGCAGCGACGCGTGGACGAGATGCGGGGGCTCATGCGTGGCAAGATCTGTATCGGTACATTCTCGAGTGTGGCGACCCATGTACTGCCGCCGGTGATCGCGCGGTTTCGCGCTGATCACCCGGATGTCGATTACGAGCTGCTGATGGGTGATTACTCCGAGATTGAGCAATGGGTGGCGGAAGGCCGCTGCGACCTGGGCTTTATTCCGCGCGAGCCACGCGGCGCCGGCATGGCGTCGCGGCCGTTGGTGCAAGACGAGCTGATGGCCGTGGTGCCAGCGGACTCCTCGCTTGCCACCGCGGAGGTCGTTTCCCTTGCCGATTTGGCCAACGAGCAGTTTATTCTTCTGGAACGCGGTAGCGACGACGAGATTACGCCGCTGTTTCGCCGCGCGGGTCTGGCGGTGCGTTCTAAGCTATCGACCTGGGATGATTATGCGATTATGGCCATGGTCGAGGACGGTCTGGGCGTGAGTATTCTTCCGGCGCTCATCTTGCGCCGCTGTCAGTTCGATGTCGCCGTGCGTCCGCTCGAGGGACATCCCCATCGGCAGATCAACGCGATATATCGCACGGCTGACGTTTCGCTTGCCGCCGCTCGATTCCTTGAATATCTCTAAACGCGTGCGCGTCATTGTCCGCCTTGGGCAAATCTCGGAGTTCGGTACGTTTTCTTGTGAAATTGAACTTCCGAATAAGGTACGGCGCTATACTGCTGCCTAAATTGAACTTAGGTTCAATTCGTGTTCTATAAATTGAACTTTGCCAGCAAGGAGGTTCCTGTGGCCCAAGAGACGTTTAGCGATCGCCTGCGACAGACTATGTCCGATCGCGACGTTCGCCAGTCGGACGTAATCCGCGCATCGGAGATGCTCGGCAAAAAACTCGGCAAGAGTCAGATGAGCCAATATGTGAGCGGCAAGACGATCCCGCGGCGCGATGTGGCAGAGCTACTCGCCCGTATTTTGGAGGTTGATGTTACCTGGCTGATCGCCGGTGACGCCGATCAAGGCGAGGAATCATCGCCTCGCAACGTGCCCAAGCCCGAACCCCATCCCTCAGCTCAAATTCCAAGGAGCACCACCATGCGTACTTTTTCTAAATCCACCAAGCTCGATAACGTCCTGTATGACGTGCGCGGCCCCGTCGTCGACGAGGCCGCCCGTATGGAGGACGAGGGCGAGCGTATTCTCAAGCTCAACATCGGCAACCCCGCGCCCTTTGGTTTCCGCACGCCCGATGAGGTCATCAAGGACATGCGCCAGCAGCTGCCCGACTGCGAAGGCTATTCCAACTCGCGCGGTCTGTTCTCCGCGCGCAAGGCAATCATGCAGTACTCGCAGATCAAGGGCCTGCCCAATGTTCAGATGGAGCACATCTACACGGGCAACGGCGTGTCCGAACTCATTCAGCTTTCGATGAACGCGCTGCTCGACAATGGCGACGAGATTCTGATCCCCAGCCCCGATTATCCGCTCTGGACGGCGTGCGCAACCCTTGCCGGCGGTCATCCCGTTCACTATCTGTGTGATGAGCAAGCGGATTGGTATCCCGACCTGGAGGATATGGAGTCCAAGATCACGAGCGCGACCAAGGCCCTCGTCATCATCAACCCCAACAACCCCACGGGCTCGGTCTATCCGCGCGAGGTGCTCGAGGGCATCGTTGAAATCGCGCGCAGGCACCAGCTCATGATTTTTGCCGACGAGATCTACGACCGCCTGTGCATGGACGGCTACGAGCACGTCTCCATTGCATCACTCGCCCCCGACCTGCCCTGCGTCACCTTTAGCGGCCTTTCCAAGTCGCACATGATCGCGGGCTATCGTATTGGCTGGATGGTGCTTTCGGGTAACCAGCGCTGCATGAGCGACTTTATTATGGGCATCAACATGCTCTCGAACATGCGCCTGTGCTCCAACGTGCCGGCTCAGTCGATCGTCCAGACGGCGCTCGGCGGCCATCAGTCTGTTAACAACTACATCCGCCCCGGCGGTCGTGTCTACGAGCAGCGCAACTTTGTGTATGAGGCACTCAACAAGATCGACGGCATCTCGGTGGTCAAGCCGCGTGCGGCGTTCTATATCTTCCCCAAGATGGATGTGAAGAAGTTCAACATCACCGATGACGAGCAGTTTGCCCTCGACCTGCTGCACGAGAAGAAGATCCTGATCACGCGCGGTGGCGGCTTCAACTGGGCTGAGCCTGACCACTTCCGCATCGTGTACCTGCCGCGCATGGAAGTACTCAAAGAGTCCCTCGAAGACCTCGCCGACTTCTTCGATCACTACCGTCAATCATAACGACAGAGATAGTCTGTCATTTAACGGGCGGCCCGTAACAGATTCGGGTCGCCCGTTTTCTGTTAAAGCTCGCGTTGTCGGCGTCTCGATCGTTTGGGTGAGTGGGGTTCGCGTGTGAACGGAAAACTGTATTCCAAAATGGAATACAGTGTGCTTCAACTGGAATTGATGTCCGTGTGTCCGCTTTTTTAGAATGTTCTCGACAAGATGAAAGGCGGTCCCCACCAATGATTATCGATGCAAATTCCTACTGGTTTGACGAGCGCATCTTCCATGACGAGACACTCTGTGAACAGTTTTTGGCCGAGGTGCCCCGCGCTTACGACACCGAGGGCTATCTGACCGTAAGCCCCACGGGCAAGCGACAGATTGTGATCGAAAAGCCCGCTGGCTTCCCGGGCCTTAACTATATCGAGGGAGACTACACCCTTGAGAAGCGTCTGGCAGACATGGACGAGGCGGGGGTCGATAAAGCGATTCTCAAACTCCCCGGCTGCCATGAGTGGATGTCACTCGAGATGTGCCGGCGCTTCAACGACGGTATGGCCGCTGACGCAAAAGCGTCGAACGGTCGCTTGATACCGCTTGTCGCCGTGCCTCCCTTTGGCACCGAGGCGAACCTTGAGGAACTCGATCGCAGGCTCGACGAGGGTTTCGCGGGCGTGCAACTCTGCGCCCACTACGGCAAGCGCTATCTTGACGATCCGATCTTTTCGGGCTTTTTTGAGCGACTGAACGAACGCAGCGTCACCGTTTACGTGCACCATGTGCCCGTACCGGTCGAGCATACGTCGCTGCTCGCATACGACAACCTGCGTCGCTCCTACGGCCGTTGCGTCGACCAGACCACGGTGATCGGTCGTGAAATCTTCAGCGACTTCTTCGAGCGTTATCCCAACGTCAAGATGGTCCACTCCATGCTCGGTGGCGCTTATTTTGCGTTTAAGGAGATGCTGCTGCCGCACGGTCCCAAGCGTCCAGATGCCTCGGGTCGCTTCCAGACCGATACCGAGACGGTCTCCAAGCGTCTTGAGAACAACGTTTATTTCGACATGTCCCATGCTCAGCCCTGGGGCGAGACGCTTCTTGCCTGTGCGGTTGAAGTCCTTGGTGCAGACCATATTGTCTTTGGTACGAGTTATCCCGTTAAACGCGAGTGGCTAACAGAGGGTGTCGCCTGCGTCCGCGCTACAGATTTAAGTGATACGGACAAGGACCTTATGCTTGGCGGCACGGCACGGCGCCTGTACGGCATCGAGTGAGCGACAGATAAAGGAGGGCGTTCGCCATGGATAAGGGAGAGATGAAGGCCGGAGCCGCCCGGGTGGCCATTAACTTAGAGGACGTATTGCCGTTCGACGGTTTCGACGCACTCCGTCATGAAATCTTTGTCCGTGCCTTCGTGGTCGAAGGGATGGGGCGGCGCGCTTGCATCCTTTCACTTGAGGTTACCTCGATCGCTCCGGCCCTACTCGCCGATCTGCGTGAGGTTGTCAAGGATGTCTCCAATTGCGACGGCGCCTTTTCTTGGGTGGTCCCGACCCACACGTTTTCTGCGCCTCACGTGCGCACCCCTGGGCATCTGGCCGACACCGATGCCCGCGATCGAAATGAGCGCTATCGTGCCGCGCTCATCGCCGCGACACGCGCGGCTGTTGAGCAGGCGGTTGCGGGCATTCGCTCTGTCACGCTCGCCTCGGCGGAGGGCCACTGTCCTGTGAACGTTAACCGCGACATTGAGACGCCGGCCGGCTGGTGGCTGGGAGTAGACCCCAAGGGGTTTGCCGACCACGCGATGCCCGTACTTGTCGCGAGGGATGCTGAGGGCGGGCTCGTTGCCATGCTTGCGACGGCTGATGTCCAGTCTTCCGTGCTCGACGGATCGCACGATTCTCAAGGGAAGCGCGTGGTGAGCGGGGACCTCTTTGGCTTTGCCGCCATGGCTCTCGAGCGCGAATTGGGCGGAGTTGTGTTGCTGCTGCCCGGTGCCGCGGGGGATCAGAGTCCGGCGGAGCGCGCCGTGACCGTTGCGTTTGATTCGACCGGGGCGAAGCAAACGTTAGATGCTCACGAGAGTGGATATCGCATGCTGCATCGACAGGGTCGCGTTCTGAGCGATGCGTTGATTGAGGCCGTCCGTGCGGCGCGTGAGGACGATGCCATCGGCGTCGATGCTCGCACGGTCGACGTCCTTTTGCCCGCCCAGACGCGCGCCGACTTCTGCTCATTGGCCCCGCATCGAACTTATGAGTTTCATGCGGCGGGCGAACAGCGTACGAGGGTCTATTTACTTCGGCTGGGAAATGCCGAGTTCGTTGGTATCCAGCCCGAGGTTTCGAGCTCGTTTGGCGCCGCCGTGCGCGCCGCCCGATTCTGCCCCGTGCTCTTCGCCACGCTTGTCAACGGAGGGCAGAAGTATCTGCCGGCCCCCGATGCGTACGAGAAAATCACCTATGAGGCCATGAACTCCGGCTTTGCCGCCGGTTCCCATGAGCGCCTCCTCCAAACCATCCTTGCCGCTTTAAACGCGGCGCGACAAAAAGGAGAACTTGCATGAATATCGGACAT
Organism: Collinsella sp. AM24-1; assembly: GCF_003470325.1. NCBI lineage: Bacteria > Bacillati > Actinomycetota > Coriobacteriia > Coriobacteriales > Coriobacteriaceae > Collinsella > Collinsella sp. AM24-1. The sequence goes on from NZ_QRHM01000002.1 coordinate 103,578, forward strand.
GCACGCCGCAAGATTACCCCGCAAGGCGACATCTATCTAATCGGATACCGTAACCTCCCCAACCGTCTGGAGCCTGCGACAGGCGTCCATGACGACGTCTTCGCCAACGCGATTCTTTTCCAACAGGACGACCGCGAAGTTTTTCTCTTCAACGCCGATGTTCTCGAGTTTGAGGAGAGCATGGCCGAGGAGGTTAAGACGATGCTCGCCGAGCGCTACGGAATCGACCGTGATTGCGTTCTGCTCTCCGCGACGCACGACCACACTTCGATCGTCGCCTACCATCGCAGCTGGTGGACGGGAAAATTCAACGAGGACTACTATCGCTGGTTCCTCGATACCATCTGTCAATGCTTCGAAGAGTGCCGCGCCAACGTGCGACCTGCGACCTGCCGCATGGGCAAAAAAGTCATCACCGGTTTCTACGACAACCGCATCATTCCCGGAGAGCTTGCCGACAATGAGGTTATCGTGGTGTCGTTCTTCGATGACGAAGGCAAATCGTTTGCGGGCTTTGTGAACTGGGCGGTGCATTCTGCCTGTGTCGGACCCGACTGCACGGAGCTCACGAGCGAACTCGCCGGTCTTACCGGCAAAAAGCTCGCTCAGAGTCTTGGTTACTATCCGGCCATGGTCGTCGGTGCTGCTGGCGACTGTAGCGACCGCAATTTTCGCCAGGGACGCGGCATTCCCGAGGTTGAGCGTGTTTCGACCGGTCTTGCCGAGGCGATTTCCCAGATCAAGCTCGATCGCGAGGTCGTTATTGACCGCATCGAGCCTCAGACGTTCTATCACACCGTTGCCCATGACGACTTTTCGCTCACGCTTAAGTGTGCCGTCATCAGTTTGGGCGGCCTGCATCTCTTTGTGTTCCCGAGTGAGCTCGGCAGCGACCTGGGTATTCGCATGAAGCGCGAATGTCCGGTCGAGGGAATAGTTTGCGGTTACACCAACGGCTATTTCGAGTATTTCCTTCCGGCACGCGAGTACGGCCTCTCCTTTGAGACCGAGCGTACTCAGATTCCCCAGGGCGAACCGGAACGTCTGTGTGACAAGTTCTGCCAGACGACGAGACTTCTCGGCGCAGCAGATTCGCGTCTGTAGACCTGATTGCGTGACATGGGCTAATGAGGTTCGCTGCCATGTGATCGGCATCTTCCATCTTCTCTGCCGTTTCCTATCCCGGGCGTACGTGCGTCCGCGGATTTCAAAGGGGGAAGCGGGTTCCTTGCCCTCCCACGTCGACTACGGAGGCCTGAAATCTACGCTATGCCCCGCTCAGAAAAAGGAGAATTCCATGAAATACCAGAAGCTTTGCGATGAAATCATCACAAAGGTCGGTGGTCGAGACAATGTGTTAGACGTGAGCCACTGCATTACGCGTCTCCGCTTCCACCTCAAGGATGAATCGCTCGCCCAGACCAATGAACTTAAGGCGACGAAGGGCGTCGTTGACGTCATCCAGGCCGGCGGACAGTATCAGGTCGTGATAGGTGCCACTGTCGAGGCCGTCTACAACGACCTTGTTCAGATTGGCGGGTTCGACTCCAAACCCGCACTCGATATCGATGAGGGCGACGACGTCAAAAAGGGCGATCCATTCTCGCGTCTGCTCGCCATCATTTCCGAGATTCTGCAGCCGGTTCTTGGCGTGCTTATGGCCGGTGGCTTTATCAAGTCGATGCTCGCGCTCTGCACGGTTGCCGGTTGGCTTGCCAAGGACAGCAATACGTATGTGACGCTCTCGGCAATCGGAGATTCGGTCTTCTATTACTTTCCGCTAATCATTGGCTGGACGTCGGCCAAGAAGTTCGGACTTAAGCCCGTTATGGGAATGGCGCTCGGTGGTATCCTCGTCTACCCGACGCTCGTTGCCCTTATGGGCGGAGATCCGCTCTACACGCTCGGCGCCGGCACGGTCTTCGAGTCCAATGTCTATGGTGATATTTTTGGCATCCCGCTGATCATGCAGAATTACTCATCGACGATTCTGCCTGCGATCTTTATCGTCTGGATTGCCTCCAAGGTGCACAAGGCCCTTTCTAACGCGCTGCCCGCGCTTGTGAGTTCGTTCTTCTCCAACATCCTGACGCTCCTCATTTGCGGCATCCTTGGCCTGCTTGTGGTCGGTCCGGTCATGACGGTCCTCTCCAATATCGTTGCCCAGATCATCTTGATGCTCATCAACTTCCAGCCCGCCATCGCCGGCTTCGTCATCGGCACGTTCTGGAGCCTGCTCGTCATGTTCGGCCTGCACTGGGGTATCATCCCGCTGTGGTTTCTCGATGTCGCAACCTACGGCTATGACCTCATTAACCCGCTCGTGTATGCAGGCGGTTGTGCCATCGCCGGTGCTGTGCTTGGCATGGTCATCCGAACCAAGGATTCCGAGGAAAATGCTGCCGTCAACATTCCCGCCCTTGTCTCTTCGATTTTCGGTGTCAACGAGCCTGCGCTTTACGCCATCTTGCTGCCGCGTAAGCGCCTTATGTGGGCAACCTTTATTTCCGCTGGTGTAGGCGGCGCCATCGCCGGCCTCATGGGTGCCAAACTCTATGCCTTCGGTGCCTCCGGCCCGCTCGGTTTCCCGAGCTTTATTAACCCTGCCGGCATCGACACGGGCTTTATCGGCCTTGTCATCTCCGGTGTGGTCGCTTTCGTTCTGGCTCTTGTCGCCGCTATGGTGATCGGTACCAGGAAGGACGAGGGCGGTAAGGCGCTCAACATCTCGGTGGACTAGTCTGTCTGCGCACTTTAACTAAATTTGCCTCGGACGGTGACGTGCCGCCCGAGGCATATTTGTGTTTTGTGCCGTTGTCAGCGTGTTTGCGGACACAAGCCTGCGGTTGTGGAGCAACGGGGATTATGACGGTCGTGCCGCGGTGGAAGACGCACGGTCGCCCTGCAGGAGCTGACGGTAGGGGAGGAAGCCGATGAACGAGACGACCGCCTGCGAGTGCGCGGCGTTCCGCTTGAGGTAGAGCCTGACCTCGGAGGTCGTCGCGGGCTCAAGCGGCACCAGGGCTACCTTTCCGCTGGCAAGCGATTCCGCCGGCTTGCGCATGAGGAATGAGACACCGGCGCCGCGTGCGACAAGAGAGATGATGTTCTCGGCTCGTTTGCCGGTGAACGTAACACGTGGGCCAAATCCAGCTTTGCGACAAAGGGAAAGGACGAGCTCGCTTACGAACGAGCCTTGGGGAAGCATGAGGAAATTCTCGTCGATAAGGTCGTCTATCTCGACGGTGTCACGTTCGGCGAGTGGATGGTCGAGCGAAAGGACGGCCACGAGCCGGTCGGTCGTAAAGGGAATCTTTTTGAACTCCGGCTCGATGGCGCCGCTGTCGCGGATGAAGGCCAGGTCAATGTCCTCGTGCAGGAGCATGCGCTTGAGTGTGTCGCCCTCGCCTTCGATGAGCTCGACAGAATATGAGGGGTTCGCCTGCTGAAAATCGATGACGGCGTCCGTAATCCCATAAGGGGTCATAATGGGGATAGAACCGACGGTGAGGTGCTCGAGCGGCTCATCTGCACCTATTTGAATGGCGGCAAGATAGCGATGCTGAAGCGTCGCAATTTTTTGCGCATAGGGGAGGAGCGCTTCACCTTGCGCGGTGAGTGTTACGTGGCGCTTGCTTCGATCGATGAGCTTGCAGCCGAGTTCGTGCTCCATTGCCATGATGTGCTTGGAGAGGGTTGATTGCGACATGAAAAGCAGTTCCGCCGCATCAAGAAACGTGCGTGACTGCGCTAAGATGGCGAATTCGCCGAAGCGGCTGATATCCATAGGGAGGCCTCCGGTACCCTCATTTTGGCAGGTGGCCTAAACCACGACGCCGTTGCAGTGGTCGATTTCGTGCTGGATGATTTCGGCGGTGTAGCCCGAGAAGTTTTTGATGCGGTGAACGAAGTTCTCGTCCAAATACTCCACCTTAATGCGACGGTAGCGGGTGCAGGGGCGCTCACCGATCAGCGAGAGACATCCTTCGCTCGTTTGATAGGCATTTACCTGCTCAAGAATTTGCGGGTTGTACATCAACAGCGCCCTGTTGCCATCTTTTACGCAGATGATGCGTTTGCGCACACCGATCATGTTGGCGGCAAGGCCCACGCACTCGTGCTCGTGCTCGTGGAGCGTATCCAGGAGGTCCTGTCCGGTCGCGGCGTCTTCGGGTCCCGCGTCTTCGGAAGGCAGGCGCAAAAAGAACTCGGATTTCATGATGGGCTTGATCATGGCGGGCTCCTCATGTCTCATGCTTTCGTGGACTTTTAATAATAGCGCGGAAGGAAAGCCGCGCGTCCGCGTTACAATCTTTCGACGTTGGACCATGTTGTCAGATTCGTCGCGTATGGCGTCTGGCGTAAGTCTAGGGCTCATGTTCGCCCTGGACTGTTCCTCTGGGGCGATGCAACTGTCGTTCCAAGAGGAAGGAAATGCATGGGGAGTAAATCTCAGCAACAAGTTCAAGTAGCGCCATCGGGCACTTCGGCTTTTCTTGCCGTAATGTATATCGCGGCCTTTGTTGCCGCGTTTAACGAGAACATCATTAACGTGGCGCTGCACGACATCATGGCGGCTTTTTCGGTGAGTGCCACCACGGCGCAGTGGCTTGTTTCGGGCTACATGATCGTGACGTCGATCTTTACGGCCATCATGGCCTTTCTATCCGGGCGCTTCTCGACACGCAAGCTGCTGTTCTTTGCATGCGGCTGCATGGTTGCCGGCGAGATTCTGTGCCTGTTGGCGCCGTCGTTTGCCGTGTTGCTGCCGAGCCGTATTCTGCAGGCCGCGGGCTCGGGCATCCTGTTTCCGCTCATGATGAATGTGGTGCTATCTTGCGCTCCGCGCGAGAAGCTCGGTCTGTATCTGAGCCTAGGCGGTGCTTGCATTACGCTGGGGCCGGCGTTTGGCCCTGTGATCAGTGGTCTTATGTGCACCCTGTTTGGCTGGAGGGCGGTGTTTATCGTCCCGCTGGTGGGCGGTGTTGTGGTCGCTGTGGCGGGCGCAAAGCTCGTTCGAAATGTCGGAGAGCGCTCGAACGCCACCCTTGATGTCCTGTCGGTTATTTTGCTTGCCGCCGGCATTACGGCGTTTGTGTATTCCGTCGGTGAGTTCTCGACCAATGTAATGACCGGTGTCGTGACGCTTTTCGTCGCCGCTGTGCTGCTCGGCCTGTTCGCGGCCCGCCAGCTCAAGCTTGACCATCCAGTGCTCAACGTACATCCCATGGCGAGCGCTCGTTTTTGGCCGGCGTGCCTGCTTGTGGTGGTGTCGATGATGACGACGTTCTCGATGAGCGTTTTGTTGCCGCTCTATTTTGAGGGTGCATATGGCATGACCGCGCTTGTTGCGGGCTTGCTCATTTTGCCGGCGATTGCCTGCAACGCCGTGACCTCGATTGTGGGCGGGCGTGTTATGGATACCCATGGCGCATGGCCGCTGCTGCCGGTAGGCTTTGCCCTGATTGCCGTGGGGCAGACTGCAATCTCGATGACTGCGGCAAGCATGAACATCGGCGTTGTCGTGGCACTGACCGTTGTGGTGTATGCCGGTGTCGGTTTGGTGCTGAGTCCCTCGCAGACGGCCGGCTTGGAGACGCTGCCTGCCGCTGAGCATCCTCACGGAACGGCATTGCTCAACACGTGGAACATGATCGCCGCGTCGTTTGGCCCGTCGCTGTTTATTGGCCTGCTCTCGAGTTCTGCGGCGGCTGCCGGAACCTCTGGAGTTGCGACGGACGTTGCCCAGGCGATTGGATTTGCAGCTGCCGTGCGCGTGGCGGCCGTGATTGCCGTGGTCGGGTTCGCGGTGTCGGTTGTGTACGCTCGCCGCGAGTCGCACATGTCGCATTAATGTGTGCACATAGATTCTGCAGCTAGATTGGACGGCGACACCATAAACTAATGGACGTTTTGCCGAGAGGCATGAATGTTTAAAGCGCAAAGAGTGCGCGACGGGCCCCGCGAATGGGGCGATGATGCCCGAGAGGGCCAAGAAGGAGTCTCATGTCCGAGAACGAAGAGATCATGAACGAGACCGAGAACGAGACCATGGCTGCCGAGGTTGAGGCAGTCGAGACCGTGGAGACCGAAGCTGCCGAGGTTGAGGCTGCTGACGAGGTTTCCGCCGAGGAGGAGGCCGAGGTTGTCGAGGCCGCCGCTGATTACGATGACGAAGAGCTGATGGACAAGATGCAGAAGGCCGCCCGCCTGCTGCGCAGCCGTCGCTTTGCTATTTCCAAGGAGGAGGAGGCCAAGGCCGAGCGCATGGCGAACATCGAGCGCGCCATCAAGCTTCTTGACCTCAAGCCCAAGATGGAGCAGAAGGAGATGTCCGACCTGCTGGGCATGCGCCTTCGTGAGCTCGATGGCCTGATGGCCGAGGCCGAGGCTGCCGATCTGGTCGGCCGCATCGACGACGCCGAGGGCGATATGCGCAAGATCGTCGTCTTCGCTGCCGAGGATGCTGCCGAGGGCCTGGTCGAGCTTGCCAACAAGAAGGAGAAGCTCCTGCCCGAGCTTTCTTACGAGGAGGCCACCGAGCTGATGGTCGCTCTCGATAAGGTTATCGCTCCGCTCGTCGCCATGGGCCTGGACGAGGACCGCGGTCCTCGCGGTGGCCGTGACGATCGCGGTGGCCGTGGCGGCGACCGTGGTGGCCGCGGTGGCTTTGGCGATCGCGGTGGCCGCGGCGGTGACCGTGGCGGTCGCGGTGGCGATCGTGGCGGCCGTGGCGGCTTTGGTGACCGTGGCGGCGACCGTGGCGGTCGCGGCGGCTTTGGCGGCAACCGTGGTGGCTATGGCGACCGCGGTGGCAACCGTGGCGGCTTCGGCGGCAACCGTGGTAACGACCGCGGCGGTCGCGGCGGCGATCGCGGCGGCCGCAACGGTGGCGGCTTCCGCGGCAACCGCTTTTAGGGGTTACGCGGTTCTACGAACCGCGTAACTAGTTGACGCTGCGCGCCACCCAGGGCGACAATTTGTCATTCAAAAGGCAAGGCATGACCAGAAGGTCTATGCCTTGCCTTTTTCATGCCAACTTGTTCGCCCTGGGCGGCGCTCGCTGGCGTTGCCAAAACATCGGCGTTGCCTTGATCAAAACCTGCCAAAAAGGGGCAGGTTTATTTTGGTCGGTTTTATCTGAGCAAACGTGGTTGTCTATCGCAATGTAGTCGTTGGGAACGTTCTTGTTTGAGTAGTCGTTTAAGAGCGACCCCAATGACTACATAGCATGAGAGTGGATAATCTCCCGGTTTGAGCCTGCATTCAAGCTTGAAGTGGGAGATTGTCCGCTCTCGTTTCGTTTGTTGATTTCGATGCCTACATTTGTAGGAACAGTTCGTGGAGGCGGGTGTCTTCGTCGAGTTCGGGGTGGAAGGTTACGCCGAGCTGATTGTCTTGGCGGGCAGCGACGATGCGGCCATCGACTTCGGCCAGGGCCTTGGCGTCGCCGTGGACCTCGACGATGCGGGGCGCGCGGATAAACGTCAGCGGCGCTTCGCCGTCGATGCCGGCTACTTGCCCCTTGGTTCGAAAGCTGCCGAGCTGCCTGCCGTAGGCATTGCGCTCGACAAGTACATCCATGGTTGCCAAACGCGGCGTGCCTTTATCGTCATGGGCGGCAAGGTCGTGAGCCAGTAGAATCAAGCCGGCGCAGGTGCCCAGGACGGGCATGCCTTCAGCGATACGGGCGCGAAGCTCCTCGAGCATGCCCAGCTCATCAAGCAGCTTCCCTTGAACGGTGGACTCGCCGCCGGGAAGTACCAGACGGTCAAAGTCCTGCATCAAATCAGCCGCCTGCCTCAGCTCAATACAACGTGCGCCCAGCTCGGATAGTCTTGTCTCGTGCTCGGCAAAAGCGCCTTGGACCGCCAGCACGGCGACCGTCTGGCCTGCATAATCGCTCATGTGCGATCCTTTCTGCTGGACTAGCGTCCGCGCTCCTCCATGATGATCTCGATCTCGTCAGCGTTGATACCGACCATGGCCTCGCCCAGGTCCTCAGAAAGCTCGGCAATGAGCTTGGCGTCGGTGAAGTTTGCCACAGCCTTAACGATGGCGGCGGCGCGTTTGGCGGGGTCGCCGCTCTTAAAGATGCCCGAGCCGACAAAGACGCCCTCGGCACCCAGCTGCATCATCAGCGCGGCGTCCGCGGGGGTTGCTACACCGCCGGCGGCAAAGTTCACCACGGGAAGCTTGCCCGTGGCATGGACCTCGCGCACAAGCTCGACTGGAACTTGCAGTTGCTTAGCTGCCTCAAAGAGCTCGTCATCGCGCAGAGCAGCAACGTCGCGGATTTGCTTTTGAATCTTGCGCATGTGGCGCACGGCTTGGACGACGTCGCCCGTGCCCGGCTCGCCCTTGGTGCGAATCATTGTGGCGCCCTCGGCAACACGGCGCAACGCTTCGCCCAGATCGCGGGCACCGCAGACAAACGGGACGTCAAACTGGGTCTTATCGATGTGGTAGACATCGTCGGCGGGGGAGAGAACCTCGGACTCATCGATGTAGTCGATCTCGATGGCCTGAAGGACCTGCGCCTCGACGATGTGACCGATGCGGCACTTGGCCATGACGGGGATGGAGACGGCCTCTTGAATGCCCTTGATCATCTTGGGGTCACTCATGCGCGACACGCCGCCGGCGGCGCGGATGTCGGCCGGGATGCGCTCGAGAGCCATGACGGCGCAGGCGCCTGCCTCCTCGGCGATACGTGCCTGCTCGGGCGTGGTGACGTCCATGATGACGCCGCCCTTGAGCATCTGCGCGAGCTCGCGATTGAGTTTGACGCGATCTGCCTTGCTGGTCTGTTCTGCCATGGTTGCTCCCTTGGTTGGCATGTGCATTGCTTGACGGAACATCCTATCGGGGAGCTGGGCATGGCAAAATACTCAGTTTTCGAGATAATAATAAGGTCAGCTTAATACCAGATTGAACAGCTCGATAAGGTCAGGTGATAAACTCATGCTTGACTACAATTTGGAAAAACGCGGCGAAGCATCGCTCTATGAGTATGTTTACCAGCAAATCCGAGATGATATCGTAGCTGGACGCATTACGGCGGGGGAGCATCTGCCGTCCAAGCGCGCCTTTGCCAGTCATCTGGGAATCAGTGTTATTACCATCGAGAATGCATATAGCCAGTTGCTTGCCGAGGGCTATATTTGCTCAAAGCCGCGCCGTGGTTACTACGCGTGCGAGCTTCCCGATGCACCGGTTTTGTCTTTGGCCGCGGGGGATATCGACCGAGATGCTGTCTCTGTTGGCCCCAGCGCGCATGATGCCACGGGGCAGGTCGAGCGATTCGACGCACTTTCTCCTTCCGCCTTGGAAGCGGCGCGGCTTTGGCAGGCCGCCCTACGGGCGACGCTGACGTCCGAAGACGAACGTGAAATCTTTTCGCCCGCACCGGCGCAGGGCACCGCTCGACTGCGACGTGCGATTGCGCACCATCTGCGCGGGACAAGGGGCATGAATGTCAATCCCGACAATATCGTTATCGGTGCGGGCGCCCAGCTGCTCGATACCATGTTGGTTCAGTTGCTTGGCGCGGACAAGGTGTATGCCGTCGAGGATCCAGGCTATTTGCGCTTGACGCGCATCTATCAGGCCATGGGTTGCGAAGTACGGCATGTCCCGTTGGATGCTGAGGGCGTGGACTTGAGCGCGCTGCAGAAAATCGGGACCGATGTCCTTCATCTGATGCCGTCTCATCAGTATCCGACCGGTCTTGTGACGAGCATTGCACGTCGCTATGCGTTGCTGAGCTGGGCCGCCGAGCGGCCAGGTCGGTATCTCATCGAAGACGACTTTGATTGTGAGTTTCGCCTTGCCGGCAAGCCGATTCCCGCGCTCGCGTCGATCGATGCCGCCCAGTCGGTTATCTACACCAACACGTTTTCGAAGAGCCTTTCATCGGCGTTACGTTTGGCGTACATGGTGCTGCCCGATGAACTAATGGAGAGGTTTAAACGCAACCTTGGTTTCTACGCCTCGTCGGTAAGTTCTGTTGACCAGGTCGCTTTAGCGCGCTTGCTGGAATCGGGTGATTACGAGCGGCATGTGAACCGCGTGCGCGTGCGTGCTCGCGAGGCACGCGATGGCCTGGCAGCGCTTGTACGGAAAGCGTTTCCGGCAGGGGAGGTCTCGATCGAGCATGCAGACGCGGGCCTTTACTGTATCGTGGTTGCGGAGCGTGGAATGGGCGGAAGCACTTTTGCACGGGCCCTCACGCGCTCGAGCATCCCTTTTATCGATATCGGTGACTGTTTTTGGTGTGCCGATGGCGCATCTGTCCCTGAAAACTCAACTCAAATTCTTGTTCAGTATGACGATCTGAGTCCAAAAGTACTAACTATCTTGGAATTGCAGCTAATGGGGGGCACTCTGCAACCTAAGTGAGTAGACTTTTAGCACTTTGGCGACCAGGCAGTTTTGTAACAAGCTATCTACCTGCGGTTTTGAAAAGCAGGATGACCGGCCTGATCGGGATGTTCAAAAAAGTCTACTCACTTGCCGCGCAAAGCTCCTGCATGAGAAAAAAAATGGGGTTTTCAACAGGGCTTCGTCCAGCTCTTGGCAAGCTTTTGGCCAGTTGGGGAGGGCTGTTGAAAACTCGGCAGTCCGTTCGGCGCCATTTTTGGTGCGTTCGCGCCAATGCGTGACTGACTGGGTTGAAATCCGTGTTTTCCTGTGCCTATGAAGGATCTACTTTGTGACATATCGGCTTTTAGGTACTGGCGTTTGCCTCCTCAAGCCCTCGCTTTGTGTCCGCCACTTCCACGACCGGAAGAAGACCGGCAGCGATATGGCCTCGCCCGTAACCCGACGGCTGCGGTTGCGCTCGGCTTGCCGTTGCATACATTGGTTGGGACGAGAAATAAGCGGACTTGTCCTGCCAGCGTTAGGCAACGGCTGTTCCTTGGTGAGCTTCCCAGGGAATCCGTGCTGGAAACGGAACATGGGTTTTTGGTCACATCTCCTTTGCTGACGGCATTCATCATGTCGCGGCATCTGACGGATCTCCAGCTGCTTTTGGTATTGGCGGAGATGTGCGGCTTGTTTACGGTTTGTGCCTTGCCAGCAGCACTCGAGGCAGAGCTTTCGCGTGCAATTGAGTCGGGCGCGATTCCGGCAACCTTTGGTTGGGCACGTTGCCCGTCCGAGGACGGTGCCGCCTCAAATTTGTGGCGGCGCGACGCTTTGGTTTTGGACGGAGATCTTGACCGTTTTTGTTCAGATGTTTGTGGGATGCGTTACGGCAAGCGATTTGTCGCGGTATCGCATCTCGTTCCACTGGGTGCCGCATCGCCTTTTGAGGTTGAGACGTATTTGTTGCTTGGGTTGCCACGATCATTGGGAGGCGAAGGTTTTTGCGGCATAGAGCTCAATGTCGAAGTGGCGCTAAGCGCAAGTGCTCGGGCGATTGTAGGCAAGTCCCGTGTATATATCGACCTACTTCTTTCTTCGCCGGACGGAGAGCGACAGGTGGCCATTGAATGCCAAGGAAAGGGCTCACACGGGCGAGCCGGGGATGGTTTGCGTGACGCCGACCGCATGACGGCGCTTCAGGCCATGGGCTACGATGTATTTCTCCTGACACACGGACAGATATCCGATGATGATAGATTCCATGCGATTGTTAAGGCCGTATGCAGGTTGCTCGATGTTGAATATCGCGATAAAAGCTTGGAGGAGCAAGGGGCCGAGGCATTACTTCGGTCTGAGCTATTCGTTGACTGGTCAAAACTGGGAGAAATCGACAAAAAGATGCCCGTTAGACACAAAAAGGCCCGATCATGGACGGTTGCAAATCTAAGTGAGTAGACTTTTAGCGTGATGGCGACCAGATTGTTTTGCGGCAAGCTATCTACCTGCGGTTTTATAAAGCAATACGGGTGGTCTGCTCGACAAGTTCCCAAAAGGCTACTCACTTAGTTTTTGACGCGAAGCCGATGTCAAAGGTGGTCCTATTTTTGGGACGTTAACTGGTTTGCAAGACACGAAAAAGGCCCGAACCATGCGGTCCGGGCCTTATAAAGCTAGAGAATGTCTCTCAGGCGTTTGGCTTAGCCGAAGTAGCGCTTTAGCAGGCCGGCGAAAGCCTTGCCGTGGCGAGCCTCGTCGCGAGCCATCTCGTGCACGGTGTCGTGGATGGCATCGAGACCAGCGGCCTTGGCGCGCTTGGCGAGATCGGTCTTGCCGGCGGTGGCGCCGTTCTCGGCCTCAACGCGCATCTCGAGGTTCTTCTTGGTGGAGTCGGTCACGACCTCGCCCAGGAGCTCGGCGAACTTGGCGGCGTGCTCGGCCTCCTCGTGGGCAGCCTTCTCCCAGTACAGGCCGATCTCGGGATAGCCCTCGCGATGAGCGACGCGAGCCATGGCCAGGTACATACCGACCTCAGAGCACTCGCCCTCAAAGTTGGCGCGCAGGTCAGCAACGATGTCCTCGGAGACGCCCTCCATCTTGGCGACGCCCACGACGTGCTCGGCAGCCCACTCGAGCTGACCCTCCTCCTGCTTCAGGAAGCGAGAGCCGGGAACGCCGCACTGGGGGCACTTGAAATCCTCGGGCAGCTGGTCGCCGTCGAACTCTTCCACATAACCGCAAACGGGGCAAACAAACTTCATAATTCGATCCTTTCGATCGATGGCGATGGTGCGCTCGTCCGGTCCCGTAAGGGCCCTCTCCGGACGTGCGTCTTGACGAGTTCTATTATCCATAAATGCGACCGAATGTGAAGCCTATTAGGAATGATTTTTAATAAAACAATTTTCGGCATGTGAAGATGTTGATTGATTAACGATTTGCAAGCCATATGCGGACGCCGATGAGTACAATCGGTCGAACAAATGTTGACCTATCAACAAATGAAGGAGTTTCCTTTATGCATCTAGCCCGCCGCGCCTGGTGCCGAACATATCAGACGGTTTTTCGCATCGCATTGCCGATCCTGCCCTATACCGAGCCGCGCATTTTGGAGCATGCCGAGGATGTGCCCGCAGTGCTTCAAAAGCGCTCGATCCAGAAGGTCCTTATCGTGACAGACCCTGGTATTGCTCGTTTGGGACTCACGGCATCACTCGAGCGTGCGCTTACGGCTCAGGGGATTGGCGTTACGGTCTATGCCGAAACGCGTGCGAATCCCACGGTCTCAAACGTGGAGGAAGCGGCGTCCCTGTATCGCGAGAGCGCCTGCCAGGCCATTATCGGCTTTGGTGGCGGTTCGGCCATGGACTGCGCCAAGGGTGTGGGCGCACGCATCGCACAGCCAAATAAGCCCATCAACAAGATGCGTGGCCTGTTGCGCGTCCACCGTCTCCTGCCGCTGCTTATTGCGGTTCCCACTACCGCCGGTACGGGAAGCGAAGTCACACTCGCGGCGGTTATCACCGATGACGAGACGCACTACAAGTACCCCATTAACGACTTTGTGCTTATCCCGCGCTTTGCGGTGCACGACCCCGAGTTTACACGCGGCCTGCCCGCCTCCATTACGGGGCAGACGGGCATGGATGCCCTGACGCATGCCGTCGAGGCCTTTATCGGCCGTAGCACCACGCCCTACACGCGCAAGATGGCGCGTCAGGCGGTCCAGCTCATCCACGACAATTTGCCCGAGGCTTATGAGCATGGCGACGACATGCGCGCTCGTCGCAATATGCTTTCGGCGGCGTATAAAGCGGGTGTTGCATTTACCCGCTCCTATGTCGGATACGTGCATGCCATCGCGCACAGTCTGGGCGGCCGATACGGAATTCCGCACGGTTTGGCCAACGCGATCATCCTGCCGCACATGCTTCGCGCTTATGGTGACGCCGCCGCCCCCAAGCTTGCCGATCTTGCTCGCATGGCCGGTATCGCGCCGGCTAACGCGCAGGACAGTCTTGCGGCCGAGGCCTTTATCGATTGGGTCGACCGCATGAATGCCGCCTTGGGCATTCCCAAATATGTGACGGGCATTCGCCGCTCCGATATTCCGCAAATGGCGGCCCATGCCGATGCCGAGGCCAATCCGCTATACCCCGTTCCACTTTTGATGGACCGTTTGGAGCTCGAGCGTATGTACGAGGTCGTCGCGGGTGGTATGTTTGAGGATGAGAACTAGGAGGGCCCATGAACACCGAGGAAATCGCGCGCATTGTCGGCGAACAGCGCGCCTACTTTAAGACGCGCGCCACGTTTGATGTCGATGCTCGACGTCGCGCCCTCGTGCGCCTGCGCGAGGCGGTGCGGGCACACGAGACCGATATTGCCCATGCGCTCAAGACCGATTTGGGAAAGTCGCATGACGAGGTCTATATGTGTGAGATCGGCACCTCGCTTTCCGAGATTCGTCATCAGATTGCGCATGTGGCTCGATGGAGCCGTCCGCGCCTGCGTCCGTGTGACCTCGCCAACGCCGTGAGTGTGTGCAAAACGCAAGCCGTGCCCTATGGCGTCACGCTCATTATGGCGCCCTGGAACTACCCGTTTTTGCTAACGCTCGAGCCGCTTGCCGGCGCCCTTGCCGCGGGCAATACCGTGGTCATCAAGCCGAGTGCCTATGCTCCGGCATCGAGCGCGGTGCTCAGGCAGATTTGCGAGGAAGCATTTGATCCGCGCCTGGTGACGGTCGTCGAAGGCGGCCGCGCCGAGAATGAGGCGCTGCTCGACGAGAGCTGGGACAAGATTTTCTTTACCGGTAGCGTTCCGGTCGGCAAGTTCGTCATGGAGCGCGCAAGTAAAAACCTGACGCCCGTGACGCTTGAGCTGGGCGGAAAGAGCCCCTGCATTGTGGATGCCACGGCAAACTTAAAAGTCGCGGCACGGCGCATCGCCTTTGGTAAATGGCTCAACGTGGGGCAGACCTGCGTGGCGCCCGACTACCTGCTGGTCGATACGCGCGTACACGATGAGCTGTTGGGCCTCATCAGGGAGGAGACCCGTCGCATGTTTGGCGAGCATCCGCTCGACAACGAGGATTACGGTCATATCGTCAACGCCAAGCATTTTGCGCGCGTGCGCGGGCTGATCGACCCCGACAAGGTTGTGCTGGGAGGCACGGCGCGCGAGTCGTCGCTCAAGATTGAGCCGACGATCCTAGACGGCGTGGCGCCTGAGGACGCCGTGATGCAGGAAGAGATTTTCGGTCCCATCTTGCCGGTGCTGACGTTTGAGAGCCTGGATGAGGCCGAGGCGTTTATTGCAGATCGTCCGACGCCGCTGGCCCTGTATATCTTTAGCCAGGATCGCGCAGTTCAGGAGCGCTTTGTGCGCTACGTGCCCTTTGGCGGCGGCTGCGTTAACGACACGATCATGCACTTGGCTACGAGTCATATGGGCTTCGGCGGCATGGGTGCGAGCGGTATGGGCCAGTACCATGGCCGCGAGAGCTTCGATACGTTTAGCCACAAGAAGAGCATCGTGAACAAGGCAACGTGGCTGGACGTGCCGTTCCGCTACGCCCCTTATGAGAGCTGGAAGCACAAGTTCGTGCGCATATTCGTGCATTAGAAAATGGCAGGTAATACGAACAAATGTTCCTATTACCTGCCATTTACGTTAGACTACTGCTATGGGGTACGGATGGGCCAACTCCCTTTAGAAGGGAATTGGTATGAACGTAAGCGATGTTATTTCGTTACTGGCGTTGTTAATCGCGGCTATCGAACTCGGCCTGTTTATCGGCCGAATGAAATAGCCGCCCCCGCGTAAGCGAAGACGGCCACTTCTCACGATGTAAACGTGCACTGGAGTTGGCAAGACCCGCTGCAACGGGTGCCATCCGTGCCTCTATCTTATCTGCAAGCGCTCTGTCTCGCAAGCGTTGCGGCAAATGGGCGAAAGGTGCGAGCGGGTGAAATTTTGTCCGCACGGGCCCGTAAGCTTCTCAGTAAGGTTAAGTGCCGGTTTATTCGGTCGTTAGAGGAGTTGCCATGTACGAGCCTTCACGTGTTCTTTTGTCGTTTCATATTGCAGGATTTCAGTATGCCGATGGCGCCTTGGTCTTGGGCGATCTTAAAGCGGGCGTTAAACTGACGCTGTGTGCCGAGCGCGATAACCCCCATGATCCCGAGGCGGTTGCGATCTACTACGGCAACACCAAGCTTGGGTATGTTCCGGGAAACGAGGTCGGCCCGCTGTCCTTGATGATGTATTACGGCCACGAGGACGTATTTGAGGCTCGCGTGCAACAGGTTGCTCCCGAGCGCAGCCCGTGGCATCAGGTGCGCGTTGGTCTCTATGTGGTGGATGCTCGCTAATCGGCAATGGAGGCGGTCATGTTTGATGACGATGACCTGTTCGATCTGACGGACGACCCGTTTGAGTGGGATATGCTGATCGACGATGATGAGCTGGAGCAGGACCGGAAGAAGCGGCAGGACAAGAACGCCCAGGGCGACGCTTCGAAAAAGCAAGACAAGCGCCGCCGCGGACTGTTCGGCGGGCTCTTTGGATAACCGCTGCATCGCTGCGTCTGTATACTTAGCACGAGTTGAACACGTTGCGAAATGAGGACAGAGACGATGATGTGGTTTACCGCCGACCTGCACCTGGGCGATACGAATATCTTGCACGATATGGATCGGCCGTTTGATTCGGTCGAGGAGATGAACCGCAAGGTCATCGATGCCGTCAATGAGTGCGTGGCGGCGGACGACCGTCTCTATATCTTGGGAGACTTTACCTATCGTTTGCCCCTGGCGGAGGCGATGCGCCTGCGCGAGCGTATCGAATGTCAGAACGTGACGCTCATCCGTGGTAACCATGACGGCGACTGGGAAGATCCCGACGTACCGCAGATTTGGGAAGACGTGCGCGATTACCTGGAGATTGCTCCCGGCTATGCCAAGGGCCATCGCCTGGTGTTGAGCCATTACCCCATGCTCAGCTGGAATGGCAAGGCGCGCGGCGCCATCATGCTGCACGGGCACATCCACAGCAGGGGAGACCGTACCAATGCACGCAACCGCGATCGCGAGCGCCCTATCTTTCGCTACGATGTCGGTCTCGATGCCAACGAGTACAAGCCCGTAAGCCGTGACCAGATTCTTAGCTTCTTTGGGTTATAGGGCGCCAGAGCCACCACAAAGGGGGCAGGCACCTTTGTGGTGGTTCTGGCGCCGTTGCCATTATGGCGGCGGCGTCTTTTTTGTCCGTGCGGCGCGGTAGAGTGTAGGCGGTTGAAATTTGCGTCCATCGAGGAGCTGCCATGAACGAGATCAAGTGCCCGCATTGCGGAGAAGTTTTTAAGGTCGATGCGTCCGGCTATGCAGATATCGTCAAACAGGTGCGCGATGCCGAGTTCTCGCGCGATCTTGATGAGCGTGTGAAGGCGGTCCAGCGCGAGGGCGAGCAGGCGCTGGAGCTTGAGCGTTCGCGTTCGACGGCTGCCTTGCAAAAGGCAGAGTCTCAGCGCGACGCTGAGCTCGTAGAGCAGAAGAACGCTGCGGCTCAGCAGCTGGCGCAAGAAGTCGCCAAGCGCGATGCCGAGCTTGCCGAGCTGCGCGCCAAGCTCGAAGGCGCTACTGCAGAGCGCGAGAGTGCAAGCCAGCGCGCGGCGGTTGAGGCCCGCGCCGATGCTCAAAAGGAGAATGCCGAACTGCAGCGCGAGATCGACAACCTGCGTGCGCAGTTGGGGCGCAAAGATGATGAAGCCAAGCTTGCCGAGGCAGCGGCACGCAATGCTGCTCAAAACGACCTGTCCGCACGTGATGCCCAGATTGCCGAGCTGCAAGCCAGGCTCGCCGCGGCGGACAAGGCCCAGGAGATGGCGCTTGCTGCTGCTGCGGCCGAATCGCAGCGTGAGCTCGAGGCCGCTCGCAGCGAGGCCGAACGTACGCTTGCTGACTATCGCGCGAAGGTTCAGGAGAAGTTTTCCGTCGCAAAGGCTCAGTCCGAGCAGGAGGCCGAGGGTCTGCGTGCTCAGCTGCGCGAACAGGAACTGACGGCCAAGATGAACCTATCGGAGGCGGTCGCCGCGGCGGAGCGTGAGCGTGACGAGGCCCGCGCCAAGCTCACGAGTGAGCTGGCGGTGCGCGATTCACGCGAGGAGCAGGCCAAGGCGGCACACGAGCTCGAACTTGCGCAGACCAAGCGCGCGAACGAGGAACTGATTCGCTACAAGGATGAAGAGATTGAGCGCCTTAAGGACATGAAGGTCCGCCTGTCCACCAAGATGGTGGGCGAGTCGCTCGAGCAGCACTGCGAGACCGAGTTTAATCGTCTGCGCATGACGGCGTTTCCCAACGCGTACTTCGAGAAAGATAACGATGCGTCCGAGGGCACCAAGGGCGACTTTATCTTCCGCGAGTGCGACGCGAGCGGCAACGAGATCATTTCGATCATGTTCGAGATGAAAAACGAGAACGACGAGACCGCGACCAAACACAAGAACGAGGATTTCTTTAAGAAACTCGATCACGATCGCCGCCAGAAAGGCTGCGAGTATGCGGTGCTCTGCACCCTGCTGGAGCCCGAGAGTGACCTCTATAACGCGGGTATCGTCGACGTGAGTTACCGCTATGAGAAGATGTACGTGATCCGCCCGCAGTTCTTCATCCCCATGATTACGCTCCTTCGCAACGCCGCTATGGGTTCGCTTCGCTATAAGCAGGAACTGGCGGAGTACAAACAGCAGAATATCGATGTCACGAACTTCGAAGCCAAGATGGAGAAGTTCAAGGATGGCTTCTCGCGCAACTACAACCTGGCGAGCAAGCAATTCGAGTCGGCAATCAAGGAGATCGATGCCGCCATTAAGCAGCTCGAGAAGACCAAGGACGACTTGCGCCGCAGCACCGAGAACCTACGCTTGGCCCACAACAAGGCCGATGAGCTTACCATTCGCAAGCTCACATGGGGCAACAAGACCATGAAGGCAGCGTTTGACGAGGCGCGCGAGGCTGCGCCAGAGACAAACGAGGAGCCAGCCGAGGCGGATTCGTATGAGGTCGAGGATGCCGAGTAAGGCATAGCGGATAGTGAAAAAGCGGGGCTGCTGGCGATGTTGCCAACAGCCCCGCTTCGTTTCGTCCCAATATGCTTGGCTAATCCTCGAGCAAATCCTCGATAAAACCGACGCGGTAGTTCTTGAAGATGACCTCGCCACCGTCTTGCGTGGCGTCCAGATCGACATCGCCCATGATGCCAAAGTCGTGGTCGCCGTCCTCGTCGGCAAAAATCTGGTGCACGTGCCACACGTGGAGCGCCTTCTCGTCGGACTCATCGATCGAGAACATAGCAGAGGAGCGCGCGTCGCCGTCGGTGAGAATCTCCTCGTGCTGCTCGTGGTAAGCGTCGAGTGCTTTTTGCCAGCGGATCTCGCTCATGCCCCAGTCGTCGTCGAGTTCGCCCAGGTCGCGCACATGCTCGCGGGCGGCAAGAGTCACGCGGCGGAAGAGCGCGTTGCGCACCAACAGCGTGCAGCCGCGACGGTCCGCCACGACCTCGTCGATGCCCTGCGGCGGCGTGGCGTCGAGGGCTGCCGGGTTGCCAGCGTTCTCCCACTCGTCTACCAAGCTCGAGTCGACCGAGCGCACCACAAAGCCCAGCCACGAGATAATGTCGCGCAGGCGCTCGTCGCGCTTCTCGATGGGTACGGTGCGGTCGAGCGAACGGTAAGCCTCTGCCAGGTAGCGCAGCAAAATGCCCTCGGAGCGGGCGATGCCGAGCTTTTGAATGTAGCCCTTAAAATCGCTCGCGCTCTCCAGCATATCGCGCAGAACGCTCTTGGGAGAGAGTTGGTAGTCGTTTGCCCAGGGTACTTCCTGGCAGTACTTGTCAAAGGCGGCGTCGAGCAGGTCCTCAAGCGGCTTTTCGTACGTGACGTCCTGAATACGCTCCAGGCGCTCCTCATACTCGATGCCGTCGGCCTTCATCTCGGCCATAGCGCGATCGCGCGCGGCACGCTCCTGTGCGCGCAGCACCTGTTTGGGGTCCTCGAGCGTGGCCTCGACCATCGAGATCAGATCCATGGTATAGGTCTCGCTCTCGGGATCGAGCAGCTCCAGCGCGGCAAGCAAAAACGGTGAGAGCGGCTGGTCGAGCGCAAAGTCCTCGGGCAGGTCGACCGTCAGCGCGTAGTCGATGTCCGGCGCGGCATCAGCCGGAGCGTCGGGTGCGGGCGGTACCTCGGTGCGCACGACGACGCCGGAGTCGATGAGCGTGGCGAAGATTTCGTCGGCGCGAACCTCGAGCTTAGCCTTTTCTTCGGGAGTCTGCAGGCTCGTCTCGATGAGGTCGTGTACGCGGGCGCGGGCGTCGCCGCCCTGCTCGACCACGCTAATCACCATGGAGTGTGTGATGCGAAGGCGCGGCTTGAGCGTTTCGGGCTGCGTCTCGATCAGGCGCTCAAAGGTCTGCTTGTTCCAGGTGACAAAGCCCTCGGGGGCCTTCTTCTTTTTAATCTTGCGGAGCTTCTTGGGGTCGTCGCCCGCCTTGGCCATGAGCTTGGCGTTCTCGATCTCGTGCTCGGGTGCCTCGGCAATCACCATGCCCTCGGTATCGAAGCCCGAGCGGCCGGCGCGACCGGCAATCTGATGAAACTCGCGGGCGCGCAGACGACGCATCTTGTAGCCGTCGAACTTGGTGAGCGCGGTGAGCACCACGGTATGGATGGGTACGTTGATGCCGACGCCGAGCGTATCGGTACCGCAGATGACGGGCAGCAGGCCCTGCTGCGCCAAGCGCTCGACCAGCAGGCGATAGCGCGGCAACATGCCAGCATGGTGCACGCCGACGCCGCATCCGAGCAAGCGCTTAAGAATCTTGCCAAAGGCCGTCGAGAAGCTCGTGCCCTTGGCCGCCTCCTTGATGGCCTCGCGCTGCTCCTTGCTGGCAATACCAAAGTTGGCGAGGGATTGCGCCGTCGCAAGTGCGGCGTCCTGGCTAAAGTGCACGATGTAGAGCGGGGCCTCGCCGCGGCGCATTGCGAGCTCGACGGTGCCCTCAAGCGAGGTCGTCACGTAGTCGTAGCTCAGCGGCACGGGGCGTGGGGCATCGACGACCAAGTCGCAGGTAGCGCCGGTGTGTTCCTCGAGCGAGGCGGCGATCGCGGTGACATCGCCGAGCGTGGCGCTCATGAGCATGAATTGCGTGTGGGGCAGGGTGAGCAGCGGCACCTGCCAGGCCCAGCCGCGATCGGGGTCGGCAAAGTAGTGGAACTCGTCCATGGCCACGCAGCCCACGTCGGCGTCCTCGCCCTCACGCAGTGCATCGTTGGCAAGGATCTCTGCCGTGCAGCAGATGACGGACGCCTTGGTGTTGATATGCGTGTCGCCGGTGATCATGCCTACGTTATCGCGGCCGAGCACCTGCACCAGGTCGAAAAACTTTTCGCTGACCAGGGCCTTGATGGGGGCCGTGTAATAGCAACGTTTGCCCTGCGCCATGCCCATAAAGAGCATGCCCAGCGCGACGAGAGATTTACCCGATCCGGTCGGTGTGCCTAAAATGACGTGATCGCCGGCAGCCAGATCCATGAGGGCTTCTTCCTGGTGATCCCACAGCTCAATGCCGCGATTGCTCGTCCATTCAAAGAAGCGTTCGAAGGCTTGATCGGGCGTGAGCCATGGTTCGGGCTCGCTGCCGTCCTCGGGCTCCCACCAGGTGGGGGAGAGCGCGCCGAGCGAACCGAACTCTGCCTCGGTTCCCGTGCCGCCCGAGAATGAGCTGGCGGCGCCGGCGCCGGAGACGGTGCTGGCGGCGGTATCTGTCGTGGTCTGTGCCATGTGTTTGCTTTCTCTCGCGATTGTCCGCCAACTATTATGGCGTAGCGGCGGCGCGGGGTGCCAGCGCGCGAGAAAATGCAGGAAATGGGCGTTCTGCCCAGCCGTTTGGTGCAGTTGCCAGCTAAGTGAGTAGACTTTTTGCAATATCGCGAGCACATGGCTTTTGCGCAAGGGCTCTACCTGCGGTTTTAGTTTTCGCTATGCGGGTTGTGCTTGGCTATTGCTAAAAAGTCTACTCACTTAGGTCTGAGGATCGTTCGCTGGCGCTTATTTGCGCTTGTCTGCCGATGCCGCGACCATCAGAAGCCCCTAGGACTCCTGCGGTAAGCGCTTCTTGCCCTTGCGGGCGCGGTTTCTAAAGTTCTCGACGGCTTCTTCCATGCCCAGAGGCACATAGGTGAGCTCATCGAGGTTATCGGGCAGGTAGCAGGCAAGACTTTGCTCCTGCATGCGACCCGCTGTGAGCTGTTCGTCGGTGGGCTGCGCGCCGGGTGTGGCGCAAATGCCATAGACGACGGCACCCATTTCGCGCGTGCGGCACTCGTACTCGGTCTCGGGATGCTCGGGATGGTCGCGGCGAACGTCGTCACTTACCCAAAGTGTATCGTAGCCGGCCGCGGCAAACTGCCCCAAGGCGTAGTCGCGCAATGGCTTACTGTCGGTTCGCAGTGTGACGGTGGCACCGGCTGAAAAGAGCGGACGGTACAGCATTAGGTGGTCGACATGGACGAGTCGCTTTTTGGCGTACTTGGCCTTGGGCTGCGGCGTGGGAAAGTTGATGGTGATGGCATCGAGCTCGCCTGCGGCAAATAGCTGCGGCAGCGATGCGGCACCTCGGGGCAGGACGAGTGCGTTGGACAGCCCCTGCTCGCAGATTTTCTGTGCGGCATAGGCGATGCAGATGGGCTCCTGGTCCATGCCGATAAAGAGCGTGTTTGGCTCGCGGCGAGCTTGCTCAACCAGATAGGTGCCTTTGCCGCAGCCCAGATCCAGATGAAGGCGGGTGAAGGGTGCGCCGCCGGCTGGCGCGCAGGCTTCGCGCCAATTCCCGGCATAAGACTCGGGGTTCGTCTCAATCGCATTGGCGTAGCGCTCCAGGCGCTCCTCGAGCACAAAGTTCTTAGGTGTGCGAACGTGGACGGCTCCCATGAGGCTCCTTGGTCATACGTATGGAACACATTGCAGGCGCGTTCCGTCAATGGGTTGAAAAAGGGTGGGCATGGTTTGCCCGAAAGATGCGGTGCGGCTCGGCGGCGAGTCGCCGATACCTACAGGCGCTTGAGAATCACATAGCGGTTGAGCTCGCCGCTGCGACCGTCGGCATGGAAACGCTCAAGCTCGCGCACGGGGACCTCGCCGCTCTTGTAGAACGTGCGGACACCGCGCACCAGGTCGGTGATCTGCTGATCGTCAAAGTGATGGCAATAGCGGTAGGCGTGGCGGTCGTTTTGCCAGCCAATGAGGTGGTCACCGGCTTCAAACTGCGCGGAATCGTAACCCTCAAACGGCGGGGTGAGCTCGGCGCGGGCCTCGGCGCGAACGGCTTTGCGCGCCATGCGCTCGTCGTTCATAAACTCCCAAAAGCTGATGGCGATGATGCCGCCTGGGCGCGTCTGGCGCACCAGAGCGTCGAGCACGCGTACGCGGTACTCGCACGACGGCACGTGGTGCATAAATCCAAAGCAGACCGAGATGTCGGCGAGCGGGGCGTCGAAAAGCACGTCGGGTGTCTCGGCGGGGTTGAGCTTCATAAGGGCATCGAGCACGTCGAGTTCCTGGAAGTGCAGGTTGGGAATGCGCAGGGCGTGACCGTGCGCATCGATAGCCAAATCCTGACACGAGTCAACACCATAGAACTCAAACGGGCAGCTGGCGTCTGCCGAGGGGTTTGCGCCATCGACGCCCTTGGCGGCAAGTGCGCCGCCGGCGGCAAAGTTCTCGAATCGCATATTGCCGCAGGCAAGATCGAAGACGCGGACGGGATGCTCGATCGTGGCGACTTCGAGCTGCCCGAGCGCGATGTCCATGGTGCGCACCCAGCCGGGCCACGGGGCCTGCCGCGTATCGGAAAAGGAGGCGGAGTGTTCGCGATAGAACGTGTTGTTGAGCTGGATGAGCGATGAGGCGAAATCGCGGTTCACGGCGCGGAACTCCCTCCGATGGCGGTGCGGAATAAACAGTACGACCATACTACCGTTAACGCCGCAACGGGGACAACCGAGCTGTGGGTCATTGCTTTGTTTGGACACATTTCCGCAGCTCATATATGCCCGCAACCGCCGGTTGTCAAAAATCTCACTAGAATAGGTGGCATGCTTTTGGCGGTGGCGGATAGATTTTTAACTGTGCAAGGCGCCTTAAGAACAAAAACGGTCCGGCGGCACGGCTGGCATCGCATAGGAGGAACCATGAATGTAGAAACTGCGCAGCGGCTCGCCGACCTTCGTCGCAGCAAGGGTTTTAGCCAAGAAGGGCTGGCGCGAAAGCTGGGGCTGTCGCGCCAGGCGGTCAGTAAATGGGAGCGTGCGGAGAGCTCGCCCGATACCGAGAACCTGATCTCGCTCGCAAAACTCTATGGCGTGAGTTTGGATGAGCTCCTTAATCCGAGCGATGAGATCGAGGACGATATCGAGTTTGAGAACGAGGACCGCGCCCGTCAGCGCGAGGCCGAGGCAGCGGAGCGCGCCCGTACCCATGAGGCAGCGGCACGTGCTACCGAGGCGGCAACACAGGCGAGTGATGCCGCCGCCAAGGCGGCGCAAGCGGCAAGCTGGAGCGCGCAGGCCGCCAATGCCGCTACGGCGCAGGTGACGAGTGGCGGCGCAGCTGGCTCGACTCCGGTGAAAGGTCCGTTCCAGTCGTTTCCGTATTGGGCCGTGTGCTGGCTGCTGTTCTTTTTGCTGATGTTCCTGTTTGGTGGCTCCTTTGCCGCGCTGATCTTCTTTACAATCCCCATCTATCACTGGGTGGCGCGTGCGCTCGATGGCGATTGGGCACGCGGGGATATTCAGGTTGGTCCGGCGCCGGAGGCGGCTAAGGCTCAGGATGTTTCCGCTGCGGTTGATACTGACGTGGCTTCCTCGACCGCCGCTGAGCCGAGCGCCAAAGAAGGTGATGAATGATGAAGCTCTCGCATGAGTCCAAGGTCCGCCTGGGCGTCGGTATCGGAGCGTTCGTGCTCATCATCGGGCTTATCTTTGGCACTTCGCGGATATTGTTTCATTTTGATGGCCCGTGGGATCTCGGCGATATTGCATCCGGTTTGTCCGGTATGGACGATGTGGTTGACGGGGACGATTCTTTGGATGGCGGTAACTATTCCGCTCAGTCTCGGCAGCTTTCGAGCGAAACGTTTGATGCCGACTCATTCCAGTCCCTTGACCTGGATGTGACATCGGGTGAGGTTGAGATCAAGTGCGTTTCCGGCGGGCAGGTGCGTGTCATCGAGAGCGGTCGTGTTGCAAAGGGGGTAGCTACCTACGATGCTGCCACTCAGAATCTGGCCGAGGTTAAGGGTTCTGCGCTCAAGATTCGCCAGTTCGATTGCGATGACGAGCGCGCCATTGACCGCACGGTTACCGTCGAACTGCCGCGCGAAGTTGCCGATAACATGGTGGGCATTACAGCGAATGTAGGATCGGGCGATCTGACGGTCACGGACATTGCGTGTCATGACCTCAACTTGACTTTGGACTCGGGAGACATCGAGTTTGCGGGCACCGTAACCGACACCTTGGATGCCGAGGTCGGTTCGGGCGATGTGGCGTTCGAGCTCTACCAGGCCCCCGCGAAGTCGATGGACGTAAGCGTGGGCTCGGGCGATGTGGAGATATCGGTTCCGAACTCTACGGGCTTTAAGGCGAGCCTCACCGTGGGCAGCGGTGACTTTGAGAGCGATTTCCTTCCGCTTGGCTACGATGGCGAGACCATATTGAATGCTGAATTCGACAACGGTGACAAGTCTGCAACGTATCGTTTTAAGGTCGGTTCGGGCGACATGTCGTTCGAATCGGTGTGACATGCGGTTTTCGGAGATCGGTGCATATAGGCATGCTCTTTGATGGAGGCGCCGGGGCCGTGACTGGCTCCGGCGCCTTTGCCTTTACAATGGGGGCATGGAACAGATTATTTTGAACATACTCGAGGCTCTGCGTCGCGGCGAGACCGTGGACGACAAGGCACTCGTCAAGCTGATACATGCCGAGGCGCGCCGTGAGGGCGCCGACAAACGCGATTTGGCCAAGCGCCGCCTGCTGCCGTTTTACCAGCGGGTGAAGCGCGAGGAGCCGGCTCGTTGGGCTGGATGGAATGTCGATGCCGATCTGGAACGCCAACTGCTGCAGGTGCTGCGTATGAAGCCGCGCCGAACGGCCTCGGGCGTGGCGACCATTACCGTCATCACCAAGCCCTGGCCATGCTCGGGCGATTGCCTGTTTTGCCCCAACGATCTGCGCATGCCCAAAAGCTACCTGCACGCCGAGCCGGCGTGCGCCCGTGCGGAGCAAAACTGCTTCGATCCGTATCTGCAGGTGAGCGCCCGTTTGACGGCGCTTTCGCAGATGGGGCATGCGACCGACAAGATCGAGCTCATCGTGCTCGGCGGTACCTGGAGCGACTATTCGCAAGGGTATCAGGCATGGTTTATGTCGGAGCTCTTCCGTGCGCTCAATGATGATGCGGTGGCGGGCGTGGCGGCAAACCCCATGTTGGCGCGTCCGGGCATCAGCCGTGCCGAGGCGGGGCGCCTGCTCGATGACGCTCCCGCCGATGCCCTGCCGCCGGTGGTAACAGAGCGCCGCGAGCGCTATCGGGCTGCCGGCATTGCGACAGACGAGGCCAAGCTCGCTGCCGGCGTTGCCGACGAGCAGGGGCGTGTGGATGCTGCCGTGGGCGGCTATAACCGCGCGGTGCGTTGTCTGTACGGCCCCGGCACGCCGTGGGGCGAGGTCGCCGAGTGGCAGGCGGCAACGATGGAGGAGCTTGAGCAGCAGCAACGCATCAACGAGACGGCGAAGCATCGCGTGGTGGGACTCGTTATCGAGACGCGCCCCGATGCTGTAACGCCGCAGGCGCTCACGCTCATCCGTCGTCTGGGCTGTACCAAGATCCAGATGGGCATCCAGAGCCTCGACCAGCATCTGCTCGATATCAACGAGCGTCGCATTTCGGTGGCGCAGATCGAGCGGGCGTTTTCGCTTGCGCGCCTGTTTGGCTTTAAGATCCACGCGCATTTTATGCTCAACTTGCTGGGCGCCACGCCCGAGGGGGACAAGCGCGACTACGAGCGCTTTATGACCGAAGGGGCCTTTATGCCCGACGAGGTCAAGGTTTACCCGTGTGCGCTCATCGAGGGCTCGCGTCTGGTGGGCTGCTACGAGCGCGGCGAGTGGCGCCCCTATACCGAGGAAGAGCTGCTCGATGTGCTGGCCGACGACATCGTGGTGACGCCGGCGTTCTGCCGCATCAGCCGTATGATTCGCGACTTTAGCTCCGACGATATCATGGTGGGCAACAAGAAACCTAACTTGCGCCAGCTCGTCGAGAATCGTTTGGCGGCCCGTGGCGAGGGCGCGACGGTGCGTGAGATTCGCTATCGCGAGATCAGCACGGCGGGTGCCGACTTGGATGAGCTATCTCTTGATGAGGAAGTAGCGTACGAGACGTCGGTGACTTACGAGCGCTTTTTGCAGTGGGTGACGCCGCGGGGCAAGATCGCGGGCTTTTTGCGGTTGTCGCTGCCCGATCGCGCTTTTGTTGCCGCACATGCGGACGAGCTGCCGACGATGCCGGACGAGGCGATGATTCGTGAGGTGCACGTGTATGGCATGGCGGCGCGCGTGGGCGATCAGGGCCAGGCAGCGCAGCACCATGGATTGGGACGTTTGCTCGTGGAGCGTGCGTGCCAGATAGCTCGGGACGCTGGCTATACGTACATCAACGTGATCAGCGCGATCGGTACGCGCGAGTACTATCGCCATCTTGGATTTTATGACCATGGCCTTTATCTGCAAAAGGAGCTCTAGATGAACAAGCCGAGTGTTTCTGCCGGCGTCGTTGCCGGCGTTGCTCTGGGAGCCGCGGCGCTTGGTGTGGCCGCTGTCGCTGTTCGTGCTGCCTGTCTGCAGGTCGCGAGGACCCGCAACGGGTTGGCACGTGTGAAGCGTGTGCACGACGAGAGCGGTGACGAGGTCCGCGTGCTCGTACAGGGCGGCGTCTACCAAAGCGCGAGCTATGTTGGCGATCGTTGGGCGGAGCCAGTCTTTGCGTACTATCGTGCATTTGACGATGTGTTTGAGGCTGAGGACGCAATGCGTGATGCTTACGGGCATGGTATCGACCGTATGCTCATGCTGGGCGGCGGCGGGTTTGCCTATCCCAAGTTTGCGCTGATGTCGCACGAGGGCCTGCGCATGGACGTCATCGAGTATGACGGAGAGATAACGCGCTTGGCGCGCCGTTGGTTCTATCTGGATGAACTGGAGCACGCGGTGGGCGATCGCCTGCGGGTGATTACCGCTGAGGCTCGCTCGTATCTGGGTGTGACGAGCGTGGGCCATCGTCGCTACGACGTGGTCGTGAGCGATTGCTTTGGCGGTGCCGAGCCCGTGCGCGAGCTGGCGACCGTTGAGGCGCTGTGCCTGGTGCGGGGCAGCCTGAACCCCGGGGGTATCTACGTGGCCAATATCGTGAGCGCAAACGAGGGGAGCGATGTGACGTTCCTTCGCGACTGCGCTGCCACGGCACTCGAGGTATTCGTCCACGCCTGGGTGGTCCCATGTGGCGATGCGAAGTTCAGCGGCGAGGAAAACTACCTGCTCATCGCCAGCGACGGCGACTACGCCTTTGCCGAAGCCGTGCCCTTCGACACCGACTTCCTCGGCACCGTCCTTCACGACAAGTAAGTCTCCCCGTCCCAAAAAAGACTGGTCTTAGGCGTGGTCGCGCCAGCCGTGAACGCGCTGCTTCATGCCCTCGATGTCGAGCACGCCTTCGGCAAAGCCCTTGCGCACGAGCTCTTCGGGAACAAACTCGTCGTAGCGGTCAAAGTAAGGCACCTCGCCAGGATAGACGAGCTCGATTGGATCGAAGTCCTTTTCGGCCTCGGCGGCGAGCACCTCAAAGAACGTCTCCTCGTCGGCCTTCATCTTAAACTGCATAAAGTACGGGCGTGACGGGTCGAGTCCGCGAAGGCCCAGCTCAGCGGCGCATTTGATTTTAAGCATGCGCTCGAGTGCTAGGAAGGCGTAGCTGCCCAACCAGGGGAAGAGCACCCAGGTGTCGCCACCCAGGTTGATGAGCGGCTTAGTTCCCGCGCCCGAAATCTCGGCGGTATGACGAGCCTGCGCCAAGCGAGCCCGTGCGTTACCCATAAGGTACGGATATACTGCGTGCTCAGTGAGCGCTTGGCGCATGCGCTCGAGCACATGCGTGTTAATGTCGCCGGGGCAGTCGCCAAAGTAGGCCGGCACCCGGCCCTTGACCTGCGTGGCAAAGACAGTGTGGCGCTTCCAGTCCACTTCCTCGACAATCCAGCAGTGTCCGGCGATGGCGATGCGCTCACCGGGCGGGGGCGGATTAACGATCGTGCCCAGCTCAGCCGATTCGCTCCGGACGGTAAACTCCTCGTTTTCCTGGAACACGGCGTAGAACTTAAAGTTGTTGATGATGCGCTCGCCCGCGAGACCCACGATGAGCCCGCCACCTTCGGTGACCTGGATATGGTCGATCTTAATGAGGTGACGTAGCAGCACACGGTAATCGTCTGCCGAGACACGGTGGAAATAGCTGAGCGTGAGCACGCGCTGGGCAAGTTCGGCCGGCGTGAGCTCGCCGGTGCTGGCGAGGGTCGACATAGTCTGGTGATAGAGCAGGCTGTAGGGGAGACGATCGAGCTCGGGTGGCTCGACCCACTTTTCCTCGCAATAGAGTTGTACGAGCGCGATACCCTGCAGGAGCTTCCAGGGAATGGTTTCGGGCATCATCGTGCGCGGCTCGGGCTCTTCCTCGCGCATGACAAACCACATCTCGGGCGGAAGATCGCGACGGCCTGTGCGCCCCATGCGCTGCAAAAAGGAGCTGACGGTAAACGGCGCGTCAATCTGGAAGGCGCGCTCCAGGCGGCCGATATCGATACCGAGCTCCAACGTAGAGGTGGTGACGGTTGTCTGCGTCTGCTCCTCGTCGCGCATGAGCTCCTCGGCCGTCTCGCGTAGCGATGCCGAAAGATTGCCGTGATGGATGAGAAAACGGTCGGGCTCGTGCCGGCTCTCGCAGTAGCTGCGCAGCATGGAGCACACGGCCTCTGCCTCCTCGCGCGAGTTGGCAAAGACCAGGCATTTGCGGCCGCGCGTATGCTCAAAGATATAGCCCATGCCGGGGTCGGCGTTGTCGGGCGCCGTGTCGGTGGGGTTGAGAAGCGCCTGCTCGGTCGCTCGTGGGATGTCGACTTCGCCCTCGGGGGCCGAGGAAGTGCGACGGTCTTTGGGAGCGGCCTTGTCCCGCGCCTGCTCACGACGTTGACGGTGTTCTTCCTGTGTAAGCTGTCCGCTGTGGCACATGTCTTGTCCGGATGCGGGCAGCGCCGCGGGCGCCGCCGTCTCAATACGCTCGCAAGCAAGCACCTCGGCTTCTTGTGGACCTGTGCCTACGAATCCTCGTTGCTGAGCCTGGGGGCCCGAGTTGTAGAAGTGCTCCATGGAGATGCGCCACACGCGGCGCGGTTCCTCAAAGCGGGGGATAACGCAGTCGCGCCCCGTTCCCTGCGAGAGAAAGGCGCCCGTGCGCTCGGGGTCGCCGATGGTGGCCGAAAGGCCAATGCGGCGGGGCTGCACGCCTGCCATGCGCGAGAGGCGCTCGATAAGACAGAGCGTCTGCCCGCCGCGGTCGCCGCGCATGAGCGAATGGACTTCGTCGATAACCACATAGCGCAGGTCGCAAAACATGCGCGGGATCGCCATGTGCTTATGGATCAGGAGCGCCTCGAGCGACTCGGGCGTAATCTGTAGGATGCCGCTCGGTTTTTTGATGAGTTTGGCCTTGTGTGATTGCGAGACATCGCCATGCCAGTGCCAGACGGGGATATCGGCTTCTTCGCACAGGTCGTTGAGGCGGACGAATTGGTCGTTGATGAGCGCCTTGAGGGGGCCAATGTAGAGGGCGCCCACGCTTGCGGGCGGGTTCTCCCAAAACTCGGTCAGGATGGGAAAGAAGGCTGCCTCGGTTTTGCCGGAAGCCGTGGATGCCGTCAGGAGCACATTATCTTGCGTGTTAAAGATGGCATCAGCTGCTGCAACCTGGATAGAGCGTAGGCTCTCCCAATCGTGGGAGTAGATGAAGTCTTGGATAAACGGGGCGTAGCGGTCAAAGGCGTTCACGGGGCCTCCTTTCAACAACGAATCTCTCAACGCGGCTGGCAACGGCTTGCTGCATTACTGCTTCAACGTTTGCCCAGATAAAACCTGCCAAAATAAACCTGTCCCTTTTTGGTAGGTTAGATGGTGAACTCGGCGAAGTTGCGGTCGCCGCCTGCGGTGCCGGTGTCGCCTGTTGCGGCTGCCGGCGCCAGCGCGTCGCCGCCGACGCTTTGCAGCAGCTCGGCCACATTTGCATCGGGGTTCTGACACAGGATATCGAGCAGCTCGATAAAGTCACGGATGACCTCACGCGGCGTCAAGTGCGTATCGGCTCCCACGCGGCCGAACTCAATCTTGAGAAAGTCCACCAAGTCGTTTTCGGCAAGCGTGGGCGTCCAGCCAAAGTAGCCGGCATGGATCTGCATGAGTTTTTCGATGAGCACCAGTAGCTCCTCGTAGGTGAGTGGCTGCAGGCGGATGATGGGCGCGAGCATGTCCTTAAGGTCTTCGCGCGCAAAGCGGCCCTGAGCGAGTCGGCTGCGCAGGGCCTCGTAGGAGAACACGCCGCGGCGGCGGTCTTCGATGGAGGTTGGCGTGCCACCCATGATCATGCCCAGGTACTGCGCCTTGCCCTGGAGCGTGTCGTTGTACATGGTCAGGATCTTCTCGTAGTTGTATTGGCGCGTGATGGCGTTGGGAATCTTATACAGATTCACGAGCTCGTCGATGAGCACCAGCATGCCCTTGTAGCCGCTGCAAACCAAAAAACGCGCGATGAGTTTGACGTAGTCGTACCAGTCGTCATCGCTGATGATGGTCGAGGAGCCCAGCTCGGCGCGTGCCTCGCTCTTGGTGCGGTATTCGCCGCGAATCCATTTGGTCACGCGGCTCATGGTCTCTTCGTCGCCCCCGGATGCGGCCATGCGATAGCGGCGGAGCATGCGGGTGAAGTCGAAGCCGTGGACCATTTCCTCGAGCGGGGCCAGTTGGGCATTGACGACCGACTCGTCGACGTCGGCGCACGAGGCGACCCAGCGATCAAGAATAAGGTTGAGCGCACCGCCTTCGGGGCGCGTCTTGGTCGATATATTGCGTATGAGCTCGCGGTAGGTGGCAAGGCCCTGCCCCTGCCCGCCCTGCAGACGGCGCTCGGGGGATAAGTCTGCATCGGCGACGACGAATCCCTCGCCCATGGCATGCGTTCGGATGGTTTGGAGCAAAAAGCTCTTGCCGGCGCCGTAGCGACCGACCAGGAAGCGGAAGCTCGCCCCACCGTCGGCGATGAGACTCAGATCGGTGAGCAGGGCGCGGATCTCGACCTCGCGCCCTACGGTAATGTAGGGAAGGCCGATGCGCGGGACCACGCCGCCCTTGAGCGAGTTGAGAATGACGGCAGCGACGCGCTTGGGCACGCGGGGTGCTGCGGATGCGGTATCACTCATGGTCTAGGTATCCTCTCACGTCTGCTTCGTAGTCCTCGATAATCTGCGGCCCTGCCGCGCTAAATTCAATTACGGTGTCGCCCACCAGGTCAAAGAGCGCCTCGTTGATGGTATCGACGAGCATGTCCTCGCTCTGCTCCGATTGCACTACCGCCGATTCCGCCTGTACTGCGTTGTGCTCGAGCAGCGCGCGGAGATAGGCGTCTGCGGCGAGCGCGAGTTCGTTCGTGGCGTCAGCGGGCGCAGCAGCTGCGAACGCGGGCGTCGGCGCGAGAAGCGGTGCCACGACACCAAACTGTTCGGCGGATATGGTCGGCTCGTCGGCCTCGTCCTGCCGAATGGGTGCCGCGACTGGTTCGACAATCGCGTCGGCTACGGGCTCGGCTTCCGGTTGCCCTGAGTCCGTTGCCTCGGCTTCTGCGGACGCGCCATCCTCGCGTTCCTCATCGATCAAAAGCGCTTCGCGCGTTTGCGCAGCGGCGTTCCGAATGTGCCCCAGCTGGCTCAGATCGATATCGATTTTGACGGGCTGGTGTGCGGCGTCCCACGAAAGCCATGCCACAATCTCGTCATCGATAATCTTGGCCAGATATTTGGGGACCTTTTCTTCCTTAAGGGGGTGGGCAGGGTCCAGGGCCAGGCGCAGGCGTTGGTCGCAGGCGCGCATCATTTCACCGAGCTTGCTGCTCTTTTGCCTACTACCATGGATGCGCATGCATTCCCAAAAGCCGTTTTGGCAACGGTAGATATGGATAGGATCCAGGCGGTATTCGCAGTCCTCGTGGCGCTCGGGCGCAAAGAATACGGCCGAGGCAAACATGGTGTAGGGCATGGCCGTCTCCTCCCCAAATAAACTTGCCACGATGCCGGTCTTTCGGTGCGTGTCATAGTAGCGCGCCATGCGGACATACACGGCGCACGCCACGTGGCGCAGATCGCGGTGGTGGCTGCGGTCGAGCCGCGAGCTACTTAGGTTGTACGTGGAGAGGGCGTTGATGGCGGCCATGAGTCGCTCCTCGCGCACCTCATCGGGCGGAAGGGGGAGCGTGGGCTCGGAGGTTTTGCGACGCTTAGGGGTCTGGCCGGACGGTGCCGGTACAAGGTCTCGTGCCGCGCGCCGCAGTTCGATAAGGGCGTTATCGAACATGACGGTTTTAGAGTCGCGAAGCAGCTTGGGGTCGAGCCCGTGGAACACGGCGTAATCTTGCAGCCACACGCGCGCAAACCGGTCGATGCCGGGCTCGAAGGCGCGATAGACATCCCAAAAAGCCTTGATCTTGTTAAAACCATCGAGTGGATTATCTACGCCAATGCCGCAGATCAGCTCATAGAGATACAGAAAGGCAAAGGACGTAGACGTTTCCTCGACGGTTCCGCGGCGCACTTGGGCACGCCAGGTAAAGTAGCCGCGCAGTTGCCGGTCGCTCATGGCGTTGTAGGTGGGAAAGTACGACTTAAAGGTGCCGTTGTAGGGACAGTCGTCCTCAAAGTCGGCCATCAGCAGGCCCTGGCGGTAAAAAAGCTCGGCTTCCGAAAGCCAGCGGCCCGCACCGCCCTTGGGGTCATCCTGCCAGCGCGATATCTCGCGCATTTTACGGTACTGGTCGGGGAGGAAATTCTGCATCTGTCGGCCGGTTTTGAGAATCGGCTCGTCTGCGTAGGTTTCGTTTGAGAAGCGGGCGGACTGATGGGTCCGGGCCTCGGCCATAATGCGCTCGATGAGCATCTTGATGTCCTGGTCGGCCACCGCTCCTCCTCTCGAACGCAGCTACGGTGACCTCATATCATAGCACAGCATCAAACAGATGTTCGAGATACCGCTGCGTTGATAGATTTAGAACAGGAGGGCGTATATGACGGCGATGACGACGGAGGGAAGCATATTGGCCGTGCGGAAGGTCTGAGGACGGATGAGGTTGACGCCGACGCAGAAGATGAGCATGGAGCCTACGAGCGAAAGGCTGTTGAGGGCTGCTGTGGTCATGATGGGGGAGAGCGCGCCGGCAAACAACGTGATCGTCCCCTGGAACACGGCGACGGGCAGGGCGGAGAAGATGCAGCCGCGGCCAAGCGAGGCCGTCATGGTGCAGACGATGATGCAGTCCAGTGCGCCCTTGAGGGCAAGCGTTGACCAGTCGCCGAGCAGGCCGTCCTGGATCGATCCCACAATGGCCATGGCGCCGATGCACACGGTGAGTGAAGTCGAGACAAAAGCGTTGGTGAACTCGTTATCGCCCTCACTGCCAGTCTTGCGCTTGAGCCATTCGCCAAGGTTCTCGATGGAGGCCTCCAAGTTGATGGCCTCGCCGATGAGCGAACCGAGCGCAAATGAGACGATGAGCATGGTGGTACCGGTGGTCGCTAGCGCCTTTCCATCGATGATGAGCATCTTTTGCATGGTGCCGCCCAGGCCGATAAACAGGACGCACAGCCCCGATGCTTTCATGAGCGTGTCTTGGATGCGCGGTGTAATGAAGCGGCCGCCCGCTAATCCCAAAAGACCGCCCGCAACTAAAAGCGCAACGTTGATGATTGTTCCCAAGCCCGGCATGAGCCCTCCTGTATTGATGCCAACGTGGCAATCGTAGCAGAACGAAATGCGAGGCACATCGCGACTCATCTAATACGTTATATAAGTGGTATTAGGAATGATGCGCAGCATTTAAGCCTCAGGTGGTTGTCGGGACATAGGGATAGTAGTCAAAGCGCAGTGTCATAAGCCGCTGTGGGGATTCAATAGCCGCGGCGATGATATTGGCATCGCGGGCACGATCAAACCCTTCGAGTTCGATCTGATACGAGACGTCTTGCATAATGTCCAGACGTCGCCAGGCTAGAAGTGTGTCGCCATCGAATTCCAAGGTCTTGCCTCCGTCTGGGGCAACGGCGTATAAACGCAGTTTAGCGGTGGTTGCAGGGTCGACAACCGTGACCTTTTTAATTTCGTTTCGAGTATTCTTGGCGCCCAACAAGGTGAGCAGTGTTGGGGCCACGACCTCGCCTGATGGCAAAAAGACGACTTCGATGGATTCGGGAAATGCGATGATGGCCGACTTGCGGACGGGCTGATTGGCGGCGGCAACTTCGATGTTTGCAGCATCGATGACCTCTGTGTGGTCGAGGGCGGCAAGCACGCAGCAGTTACCTTCATCGATCTCCTGAGGATCAGCAAGTCCCAGACTGTCCGCGAGCTCGGGATCGTTTGGACCGGTAGCGGGCTCATTCGGTGCTTCGAAAGAAGCTGGGACGCTGTTTGTCGGCGACGGCGTGTCGCCCGCACCTGCTTCTTTGTCCGTGCTCTCTTCTTGTATGGTTGCGTTGATGGGTTCGTCGTTTGAGGGGAGCGTCTTGGCGTCAAGCGCGGAGGGGACAATCCCGATGGCTCCGGATCCGTTCCACTCCATTTCGAGAAGCGCCGGGTCGGCAAGAATGCGTTGCCTGCTTTGCGCGTGGGCATCGATTTCAATAGGGCCTGCCTCTATCCCTCGTGTAAGGCTGAGTGATCCGGCTGACTTCTCGAAATGAGCGTCTGTGTCTTTGGTGCTGACGGCGTAGAACAGCAGGGATGCTTCTCCCGCCGCGATGGCATCGGTGCCCGCCTTGGTCAGCCGCAGCGATGCCGTGAATGAGAGGGTGGGCTGCACATCGTCTGCATTCGCGGCGGCGCAGCCCAGACATATACCGCCTCCTTTCTCGAAAAACGCACCGTCGAAGGCGACCTTCGCTCCGTTCGCCGAGTCATCGACCGAAGCGATATCGATGCGCAACCCCAAATCGCACGGATCGCCATCTGCATCGAGCACAATCGAGCGCCATGTGCAGACGGCGCACCCCGCCTGGGAGCCGTTTGCCTTGTTCGAACGATTGATATCCACGACTATCGAGCCGTCCGTATTACGACGAAGGCATCCCGAGGTTGAGATTGCGGCCTGTGCGAACGAAAAACGCTTGCACGCAATGGCGCTCGACGGATTTGGTGCGGAGCTTAGGGCTGCTGGTAAGGAGTCTGCCATGACGGGAGTCGCCCAAGCGGCGACAGGCGTTCCGGTTGCGAGCGCGCCGCAGAGTGCGACGACGGGCAAAAGGTTCTTCGATGCCATGGGGTCTCCTTAGCTAATTTAGTGCGGCCTGTCCGTGTTTCGTTTCTGGCTGCGTTTGATGTGCAGACCGAGGCCGGCGGTTCCCGCACCTGCTGCCGTGGCGCCTGCTGCCAAGAGCCATCGTCTGTCGTCTGTCTGTGCCAACGGTTCCTTGCAGTTGCCGCGGTCGAGCTCCGAGAGGTCGACCGTCACTTGCGTGGCGGCCTGCGCCTGTTCTTGCTGGGCAAAGGCCATGGCTGGCCCAAACGCTAGGATACTGACGGCGGCCAGGGCGACGGCCTTATGCCGTGTGCGCACCGGGCTCGACCGTCCAGGTGATCGTTGCAACCTGATCGCCTTCGCCGGTTACGCGGAAGATGTCGCGCGTGACGCGGGCGACGTTTCCGCTTGTCTTGAGCTTAATTTTGTCCGTGCCGCCGGCAATGCCCTGGTAGCCCATGTCGAAGGCTGCATTCTTGGAAAGATCGAGGCCCGTCTCCTGCATTGCGGCGCTGGCGTTCTGGAGTGCGCCGTCGGGGCCGACCTTAAAGTCGATGGAATTCTGCGCGGTTCCGGCCTTGGCGTCGGCGGCAATGGTCCAGGTGTTCATGGCGTCGATCTTCATGTTGGTGACATGGATGCCGTAGGCCGAATGATTGTCGATGGTGGTCGCGTCTTCTGAGGGGCCCTGAAGCGTGCCGTCGGCCTTGGCGACGAAGGGAATAACCGTCGGAACTTTGAACTCTACGTTGTCGATCTCGGTCCTGACCATTACTTTCGTGGTTCCAACGCGCCCGGCTGCCAGAGCTGGCGTCGGGGCGGCGCCCATTGCGAGCGCGAGCGCGAGCCCTGCGCCCACGACGAGCGCTCTGGCTCCGTTCATGTTCCTGGTGATGTCCATGGTCGTTCCTTTCTATTCGCCGCGGGCCGTCCCCGCGATGATTGGACGAATGCTGGTGAATTGCGTGCGGTGTCGCGTCGGCCGAAAAAGCTAGTTCTCGGCTTGCTCAACCCGTACCTTGACACGTGTCGGATTGCCGTGGCTGTCGAGGGTCTTGGCATCGAGTGCCTGGATCTCGATGTATGCCTCTCCTTCTTTGATGTCGCCGGCGGGGCACGTCTCGATTGTCTTGCCGGTCTCGACCACACCGGATTCGTACATGGTCTCGTCGTTTTGGATGACGCGGAATCGCTGGGGAAATTTATTGTCTTGGACGTTTTGCACGTTGACGCGCAGCTTGCCGTCCTCCTGTAGCTGAGCGACCGGCGCGACCGAAATCGTCATCATGTTGTCGCGGACGATGGCATCGAGCTCATCTTGGATTTCTTGTCGCGATTTACCCTCTGCCGTCGTGACTGAGGCGCCCGCTTCGGGCACGGGCTGCGACTGCCAGGCGTATAGCCCTACGGCGATGAGGGCGCAGGCGATAGCCAGGCAGACAACGACGAGTTTCTTGCGACGCCCCAGTCCTGCGAGGCGGGGCGGCTTCTTCGCACTCATGCGGCGTCCTTGGTGGTGTAGACACGTGCGAACGTGGACGGGTCCGCTCCAAAGAGCATGTGAAGCATCAGGCGGCGCGAGTAGATGAGCTCGTCAAAGTCGTGAGGGAGCTCGATGTCGTGGATACGCGCGATGTGGTGGGCGAGCGCCGAGAACGACTCGGGGTCGCAGATAACATCGGTGGTGACGTGGTAGACCGCCGTATCGGGGAACGCCTCTTCGTCGAAAGGCAGGAGATAGGGATCGTCGTCGACCTCGATGGCGACGCCGTACTGGGGCCAGTAATATGCCATGGGAACCTCCCTGCTTCTGGGGCCAAAACTTCTATCGGTTTTGGCTGTCGACGCCGACCGTATCAGCCGCTACTTGACCAATTTCTGACCAAATGCTTGACGGATTGACATCTCCGCAGGTAAAAGGTGGAAAAATTACTTCAACTTTTTTCGAGCGACAATCGAGCGGTCGGCGACGGCGGGGCGATATGTGTCAAAAGCATCGTCTGCCGAGGAAGCCTTGCCGTTCGCCGAATTGCACAAACGTAAAAATCGCCAATTATGGAGACGGTCTCGAACACGTCGACGAAACGATGCGGTAACATCTCCCTGCAAACACTGTAGTTAGCTAAAGGGGGAGTTCGCGTGTCTGCAACCATTAAACCCTTCACCGATGAGTTCGAAGAGTATGGCCGCGATGAATCTCGCGCATCGGGCGAAGCATCGAGCATCTCGTTTCCGACAACGGAAGACGAGGTCCGTGCCATTTTGGAAACGCTCCATGCCGAGCGTGTCCCGGTAACGGTTCAGGGCGCCCGAACCGGCCTTGCCGCCGGTGCCGTGCCCCACGGTGGGCATATCCTCAATACTTCCCGTATGAATCGCTACTTGGGCCTTCGCCGCGATGAACAAGGCCAATTTCTGCTGCGCGTGGAGCCGGGCGTTGTGCTCTCGGAGCTGCGTAAGCAGCTGAGCAAGAAGGTACTGCCGACCGCTGGTTGGGACCAGGCATCGCTTGAGGCCTACGAGGAGTTCCAAGAGTCCCCCGAGCAGTTCTTTCCCACCGATCCCACTGAGGCATCTGCCTGTCTGGGCGGCATGGCGGCATGCAACGCCTCCGGCGCCCGCAGCTACGCTTACGGCCCCATGCGCCCGCATATCACGGGACTCCACGTCGCGCTGGCTGATGGCGATTTGCTTGAGCTTCAGCGCGGCGAGGCTTTTGCCCAGGGCCGCCACCTGTCGCTCGTGACGGCAGAGGGTCATACATTCG
Organism: Collinsella sp. AM24-1; assembly: GCF_003470325.1. Taxonomy (NCBI): domain Bacteria; kingdom Bacillati; phylum Actinomycetota; class Coriobacteriia; order Coriobacteriales; family Coriobacteriaceae; genus Collinsella; species Collinsella sp. AM24-1. The sequence continues at coordinate 142,932 of NZ_QRHM01000002.1, forward strand.
AGCTTGTTCTTCCTGACTACACCATGCCCAAGACCAAAAATGCCTCGGGGTATTTTGTTGCGGACGATATGGACGCCATCGATCTTTTTATCGGTGCGTGCGGCACGCTCGGCGTCATTACCGAGCTCGAGATCGCCCTGCAGGCGGCACCTTCGGTCGTATGGGGTGTGAGTTGCTTTTTCGATAGCGAAGACAAGGCCGTGTCCTTTACCGATTCCGTGCGTCCCGTGCTGTCCCATGCCGCCGCTATTGAGTATTTCGATGCTGGCGCCCTGGATATCCTGCGTCGCCAGCGCGAGCAGTCGACAGCGTTTGCCTCGCTGCCGGCGCTCGACAAAGAGGCCAAGGTATGTGTCTACGTGGAGCTCGATTGCGATGACGAGGCGCAGGCGACCGAGGAGCTGTACCACTTGGGATGGGTGCTGGAGCTTGCGGGCGGCCGCGACGATGCGACATGGGTCGCCCGCAACGAAGTCGATCGCGAGTGCCAGCGGTTCTTCCGCCACGCGGTGCCCGAGAGCGTCAACATGCTCATTGACGAGCGTCGCCGCACCGACCCCACCATTACCAAGCTGGGATCGGATATGTCGGTGCCCAATGCACGCCTTGCCGATGTCGTGGCCCTCTATCGCCGCACGCTGGCCGAAAGCGGGCTTGAGTCTGCTGCCTGGGGACACATCGGGAACAACCATCTGCATGTGAACATCCTGCCGCGCGATGCGCAAGACTACCGTCGTGGTGGAGAGCTCTTTGCCCAGTGGGCTTCCGAGGTCACGGCCATGGGCGGTGCCGTTTCTGCCGAACACGGCGTCGGCAAGATCAAGGCGGGCTTCTTGGAGACGATGTACGGCCACGAGGCCATGGTCGAGTCGGCGCGTCTCAAACTCCAGCTTGATCCTGCCGGCCAGCTGGGTCGCGGCAACCTGTTTACGGAGAAGCTCTTGGATGAACTCGTCCAGAAAGGGGGCGCGTGAAGATGAGTGATTTCCATATGGTGGTGTGCGTCAAGGCGGTGCCCGGAAGCACCGAGGTCAAGATGGACCCCAAGACCAATACTATCGTGCGTGATGGCAAGCAGGCGGTCATTAATCCCTTCGATGCAAGTGCTCTCGAATGTGCGCTAGCGCTGAAGGACGACTTTATCGGCTTTGGCATGGACGTGCGTGTGACGGTGGTGTCGATGGGCATCCCCGCGACCGAATCGCTGCTGCGCGACTGCATCGCCCGCGGTGCCGACGACGCGCTGCTGCTGACCGACCGAGCCTTTGCGGGCGCCGATACCCTAGCCACCACCTATGCCCTCAAATGCGGCATCGAGGCACTCGATGAGGACTTTGACCTGATCATCTGCGGCAAGATGGCAGTGGACGGCGATACGGCCCAGATCGGCTCCGAGCTGGCCGGCGCCTTTGGGGTCCCCTGCGTGACCGACGTGAGCTGTGTGCAGAGCGCGGGATTTACGACGTGTGGCTCGCTGGCGCTCGTTCACGGCTGCGATGCCGGCGAGGAGACGGTGTACCTGGAGATGCCGTGTGCGATGACGACTGCCAAGGAGATTGGCCAGCTGCGCATGCCGAGTATTGCCGGTATTCGCGCGGCCGAGGATGCAGACGTGCGCGTGGCCAGCGCTGCCGACGTAAACGCCGATCCTTCGCGTTGCGGCCTTGCCGGATCACCGACGCAGGTCGTGCACTCGTTTGTGCCCGACCGTGACCAAACGTGCGAGGCCGTTGAGGGAACGGCGTCCGAGCAGGCGGTAAAACTTGCCAAGATTATCGAGGGGATGGCATAGATGAGCGGGCTGATTATCGATAGCGAAGCCTGCATCGGCTGTGGTCGCTGCGTTCGCGCCTGCGCCTCGGGCGGCATTGTGGTGGAGGGCGAGCGCCCCAATCGCTGTGCCCGCGTAACCGACGGCTGTATCCTGTGCGGCGGGTGCGTCGACGCCTGCCCCGTCAACGCCATCTCGATTGAGCGCGACGAGGCCGCCGGCGCGGCAGACCTTGACGCATATCGAGACATCTGGATCTTCGTGCAGACTGACGAGCACGATGCCGTTGCATCCGTGGCCTTCGAGCTCATGGGCAAGGGACGCGAGCTTGCCGATGCCCGCGGCTGCCGTCTGGTGGCACTGGTCGGCATGAGCCCCGAGGGCTCACTCGGGGACCTGGAGCATCTGACTTGCGCCGGTGCGGACGAAGTTCTGGTCTGTCGTGACGAGCGCCTGCGTCAGAACGACGCGGAGGTCTACGCCCGCTTGATCTGCGATTTGGTAGCCGAGCGCAAGCCCGAGGCCATCCTGTACGGCGCGACCGCCTTTGGTCGCGAGCTGGCGCCCGGTGTGGCCGTGCGCTTGCAGACGGGTCTTACGGCCGATTGCACGGTGCTTTCTATGGATACGGAGACGGGTCTGCTGCAGCAGACACGCCCGGCGTTTGGCGGCAACCTGATGGCCACCATTATCTGCCCCAACCACCGTCCTCAGATGGTAACGGTGCGCCCCGGCATCTTTAAGGCGCCCGAGTTTGACTATAGCCGCTCCGGCACGATTACCCAGGTAGTGCTTGCGGATGACGTTAAGGCCCGCGTCGAGATCTCGATTCCCGCCGAGGAGTGGGGACAGCAGGCCTCAATTGCCGATGCCGAGCGTCTGGTCGTGGTGGGCCGCGGCATCGGCTCCAAGAAGAATCTGCCCCTGATGCGAAAGCTCGCCGATGCCCTGGGTGCCGAGCTTGGTTGCACGCGTCCCATTGTGGAGGCAGGCTGGTTGGAGTATCGCCACCAAATTGGCCAGACGGGTGTATCGGTCTCGCCCAAGCTCCTCGTGAGCATCGGTGTCTCGGGCGCTATCCAGCATCTCGCCGGCATCGGTGGGGCGGAGTGCATTGTCGCCATCAATGAGGACCCGGATGCCCCCATCTTCGGTGCTGCCCAGTATAAGGTCGTCGGCGATGCCGTTGAGATCGTTGAGGAGCTGCTGGCTCAGCTTGAGCGCTAAGCGCGCGTCAGCCAGTCGCGCATCTCGTCCTTTAGGCGGCTCCAGGTTGCCTGCGTGGCGGGGTTGGTAAAGGGCCGCGTAATGCCAAAGGGCGCATCGAGCAGGCGGTGGATATCGCCCTGTTCGCGCGCCAGCGCGCGGCTCGCTGGATAGACGAGCTCAAACATAAAGCAGATGAGTCCCACCAGGTAGTCTGCGGGCTCATCGCGCTCATCGCGTGCGACGCAGCGGTGCTCGTCAAAGGCGGTAAGCGCCGGTGCCGAGAAGTGGCTGGCGAGAAATGCGTCCTCATCCACCTTGAGGATGGTCTCGACGGTGCTGTCGGCGATGGTGCGCATAATGTCGATCTTGTCACCATCGCGCACGATATCGCAGAAGCTCCGCGTACGCTCGTCGAGCTGCGCGGGTAGACGAAAATCGCTGTGATAGGCAATGCTCGCTCGGATGAGCTCATCTTCTGCCGGGTCATCGATAAAGTCGCGGATGCTCGTTACGGCGGGTGCATCGGCGGGATTCTCGCCAAAGAGGACCTCGATGCCCAGCGCTGCATGGCTCATGCTCTCGGCGTCCTTAAAGGTGTCCCAGCGCCGCAACTGCTCAAAGCGGCCCATATCGTGTAGCAGGCCGCAAAGCCATGCCAGGTCAATATCTTCTGACGACCAGCCCTGCTCGCGTGCTACGGCATCGCATGCCTCGGCCACGTGGTACGTATGCTCGAATTTGAGCGCGATGCGTGGGTTAGTGGCGTCGTAGGCATCGGTGTAGCTTTTGAAGGCCGCGCGCGCCCGGTCTCGATCGATAGCTGTCATAATGACTTCCTAAAAAGTTGTGTCTTTCGATCCGGTGGCAATTGTAGGTGAACTCGGTTGCTGTCGGATGATGATTCTGCCGTGTCGCTACATGCGGCTCGGAGACCTTGTCAGGATGAGAAGCGTATGGTGCTCAAAATCGTTAGAACCGTCTGGCCAGTGATGCTTACCTATGTTGCAATAGGCGCGCCGTGCGGAATGATCATGGGGCAGACGGGAATGGAACCCTGGATGGTCTTTGCTCTGAGCAGCACGTTCGTGACGGGCAGCGGGCAGTTTATGATCTGCAATCTGTGGCTGGCAGGTGTGCCTGCGGCGTCGATCGTCGCGAGCGTTGCTGCCATCTCCTCGCGCTTTGCGCTTTACTCGGCATCGATCACGTCGCATCTGACGGGTGCCTCGAAGAGTCAGACGCTGGCTGTTGCCGCGACACTTACCGAGGAGGCATATGGCATCTCGCTTGCCAAGTTGGTTGAAGGGGAGGATTGGGGCCCGCGCGAGTCCTTTGTGCTCAACGTGATCCTTATCGCAACATGGGGCGTATCGTGTACGACGGGCGCCATCGTCGGCGCCGTTGTCGATGTTCCCACCGCCATTGCAGCCTTTGTCTGCACCTCGCTCTTTATCTGCCTGCTCTTTTCGCAGCGGCTGTCGCGCGGCAACGTTGTCGCGGCGGTTTCGGGCGCGGTGTCCGTCGCCGTATGCAAGTTCTTGGGCCTCGTGAATATTGCCGTGCCGGCAAGCGTCGTGGTCGGCATTACCATTGCGCTGGCGTGCGATGCTGTATTTGACGGAAGAGGTGCCCGCGATGCCCGTTAACGAGTTCTTGGTTCTGTGGCTGTCGTCGTGGGCTGCTATCGCGTTCTTTCGCATCGCGCCGGCGTTCGCCTTGTGCGGGCGGACCCTGTCGCCCCGTATTACCGAGGCCCTGGGCTATATCCCGCCCGCTGCCTTTGCCGCGCTGGTCGCCAACGACTTGGTGAGTCCCGGCGCGTTCGACGCGGGGCTCTGGCCTGCCTTGGTTCCCTGGATTGCGGCCGCCAGCGTCGTGGTCGTGGCGGTCAAGACAAAATCGATGCTGTGGTGCTGCGTCTCGGGCATCGTACTCTATATCGTCTTGAGCCTTATATAGGGGTGGCGTCGCGGGCGCCGAATCTCGTTCCATCCCAACTTGTCGAGTTTTTCACCGAGCTGGTCTATTTCTTCTGGTACCATGGTCAAACTTTACTGTAGCAAAGCGTGACGTGGGCTTTTGTACCCCGTCAGCGGAAATGGGGGTTTCATGGCACAGGAAGCAACCGCCAACGAGCAAAAGAAATTCAAGGTCCCGCGCATCCCGGGCGACATCATGATTTATCCGATGATCGTCGGTCTTTTGCTCAACACCTTCTGCCCGCAGGTTTTTGAGATTGGCGGATTCTTTACGGCTGCCTGCCGCGGTGGCTCCAATACCATCGTCGCCGCGATCCTGCTGTTTGTGGGCGCCGGCATCAGCTTTAAGTCCACGCCGGGCGCTATCAAGACCGGCATCGTCGTGCTGATTCCCAAGCTGGTCGTCGCAGCGGCTCTCGGCCTGGGCGTGGCATATTTCTTTAACGACAACTTCCTGGGTCTGAGCTCCGTGTCTATCATCGGCGGCATCACGTTTTGCAACATGGCGCTCTATACGGGCATCATGGGCGAGTTCGGTGATGAGTCTGAGCAGGGCGCCGTCGGTATCCTGTTCTTTACGGCCGGCCCCGCCGTCACGATGATCATCCTCGGTGTTTCCGGCCTCGCCAACATTCCCATTGGCACCATTATCGGCTCCATCTTGCCACTCGTTATTGGCATGGTTCTGGGCAACCTGTTCCCGTTTATCAAGAACCTGCTGGTTCCCGGTGCCAATCCCGCGATTGCCGTCATCGGATTTCAGCTCGGTGCGTCCATGAGCCTGTCGAGCTTTATCACCGGCGGTATTTCCGGCATCTTGCTGGGCCTTGTCACGCTGTTTGTCGTCGGTCCCATCACCTTTGCGTTCGAGCGTCTGTGCGGCGGCAATGGCAAGGCCGCTGTGGCTTGCTCCACCATTGCCGGCACGGCTATGACCACACCGGTTGCCCTCGCCGAGGTCGCACCGCGCTACGCCGAGCTTGCGCCCACCGCGTACGCTCAGATCGCCACCGCCGTTATCATCACGGCGATCATGGCTCCGATTCTGACTGGCTGGGTCGACAAGAAGTTCTGCCAAGGCAAGGATGATCTGTCGCCTGTCGGTGTCGAGGCCATAGAGGAGGCCGTCGCGACTGACATCGATGGCGAGTAGCAATCGATACCCATCAATGATGCCGGCGTGTGCAATTCGCGCCGTATGGGCGCCCGAACAGAAACTGTTTTGCAGTGATGTTCGGGCGCTCTGCTATTATCCCCTTTACCCCTGTGGAGTAAAGGGGTGTTTATTGCCCTGATTCGAATTGGGCGATTCTGACCACTTGGGTATTGAAGGGATGGCGCTAGTGGTTAAGGCACTCAAGATTGAGATATTCGTGCTATGCATGATTGTTCTTATCGGGCTTGCCGTGCGAAGTCGTCGCTCCTTGTTCTCGAGCACCCAGCAGCTATTGTTTAGCATGCTTGGCTACACCTCTGCCGCGTACATATTATTCGATATGATCTGGACGCTTTCGGACGGTGTGGACGGCACGTTGGGCATTGCTGCCAACTGGATTTCCAACGCGGTTTCGTTTTCGCTCTTTGCTATCGCGTGTCTCATTTGGTTTATCTATTCCGAGACGGTGCAGGGTTCTCGCCTTTTGACCTCGCGCTATAGGGTGGTGCTTGTAGCGTTGCCTACGGCTCTGGTGGTCGTGCTGGCGTTTACCAGTTACTGGACGCACGCCCTGTTCTATATCGATTCGCAGGGCGTGTATCGTCGCGGCTTTGCCTATATGATCCAGCCCATCGTCAGCTACTGTTACGTTATACATACGTCCCTGCATGCATTTGTGCAATCTCGCAGGGTCGAGAGCCTGCAGACGAAGGCCATCTATCGAACCTTGGCATTTTTCGCCATTCCGGCCCTGGTGGGCGGTACCTTTCAGGTCGTATACTCGGTGCCCGGCCTTTGTGTCGGCATAATGATTAGCATGTTGCTGCTCTACATCATCTACCAGGAGCAGCTCATCTCGACCGACCCGTTGACTGGACTTAACAATCGCAACCGTTTTGAGACCTATATGCTGTCGCTCTTCTCAAATGTGGATCAGGCCGAAGATGTATATCTGCTTATGATGGACGCCGACGGCTTTAAGCAGATTAACGATCGCTATGGGCATGTGGAGGGCGACCATGCTCTTCAGGTCATATCCGCTGCGCTCAAAGAAGTCTGCTCGGCGTCTGGCGGCTTTATCGCACGTTATGGTGGCGATGAGTTCGTGGTGCTCCAAAAGGCAGTGGCGGAACAGGATATCATGCATCTGTGCGCGACAATCAACGATGAGCTCGCGCGCGCCGAGGTTCCGTATCTGTTGCGGATGTCCATCGGCTACGCACGGGTCGGTGATGGCGTCGATACCTGGCAAGACTTGTTTCGTGCTGCCGACGCGGAGCTCTACCGCGTAAAGCGCGAGAAGAAGAAAGCCGGCGCCCAGATACGCTAGAAAAAGGGCGCACGCTGGCGGGCGTGGCGGCCCTCGGCTCTCCGATGTACTCCATTAAGCTAAAGCATGTGAACCCCCTCTGCTAAATAGGGGTAGTTCGTTAGACCTTTTTGGGCCTGTTGACGATGATGATGCCGCCGCAGACCAACAGCAGGGCAACAAGTACGGTAACAGGGCTCGTGCCAGCGCCCTCGCCGAGCAGCAGAGCGCTCAACAGTACGCCAAAGACTGGATTCATAAAGCCAAAGACCGACACACGGCTGACGGGGTTGACGGCAAGCAGACGCGACCATAGCGAGTACGCGACGGCGGAAATGAGTGCCATATAGATAATGAGTGCGATGGCGGGGATGATCGCGGTGGGGGAGAGCGCGCCGCCCATCAAAAACCCGATGGTGGTAAGGACCAAACCTCCGACTAAAAACTGCCAGCCGGCGAGCAAGACGCCGTCATGCTTGCGCGAGAAGATGCCGATCAGGCAGGTCGAAAGAGCACCCGCGACAGTGGAGGCTAGGATAAAGCCCTCGCCATCGAGCCTGAAGCCAAAGGTGCCATCTGCGCCCGAGAGGTTGACGAGCGCGACGCCGGCAAAGCCCAGCGCACAGCCAAGCACCTTGGCCGTATTGAGCTTCTCGGTGTGAAATGCCAGGGCGGCAAAGAGGATTGCGAGGAAGTTGGCGCTGGCCTCGATGATGGAGCTCGACATGGCGCTGGCGCGCGAGAGGCCCAGATAGAAAAAGAAGTACTGCCCGATAGTCTGGAAGAGCGACAAGACAAAGATGGGCTTGATGTCGCGAGCCTGCGGAATGAGGGGGCGGCGCTGGGCCGCACTCATCCCAACGATAACCAGGGCGCCGGCAAGCGTGAAGCGCAAGCCCGCAAAGAGCAGCTGCGAGGCGCTATCGTGCGCCGGGATACCAAAGAGTGCGTAGCCGATCTTGATGCAGGGAAAGGCCGATCCCCAGAGCGCGCAACAAACAAGACAGCCCAGGATGAGTCCGGGCAGGGTGGCGAGATACGGCTTGCGGCTTTCCATGATGTCCTTCCTGCATGCGCGAAGCAAAAAAGAACCCGCCACCGGATGTGTCGGTGGCGGGTGTTGTTACCCGAGGGGATTGTACCCGATGGGAAAGGTTTAAGCGAAGTAGGCCACGCCGCTCTCAAAGATCGGCATGAACTTATCGCCGGGGACATGCTCGGGCACGTTGCGGTACAGGTTGTCGCCGCGACGCTCGGCATGGCCCATCTTGCCCAGGACGCGGCCGTCGGGGCTCGTGATGCCCTCGATGGCGAGTGCGGAGCCGTTGGGGTTGACGGAAAGATCCATGCTGGGCTTTCCGTCTTCACCCACGTACTGCGTGGCGACCTGGCCGTTGGCGATCAGCTGGGCGAGCACCTCGTCATTGGCGACAAAGCGGCCCTCGCCGTGGCTGATGGCGACGGTGTAGGGGTCGTCCAGGCTGCACTGCGAAAGCCACGGGGACAGGTTGGACGAGATACGGGTGCGCACCAGACGGCTCTGGTGGCGACCGATGGTGTTGAACGTCAGCGTGGGCGCATCGGGCGTGGCGTCGACGATGTCGCCGTAGGGCACCAGGCCGAGCTTGATCAGGGCCTGGAAGCCGTTGCAGATGCCCAGCATCAGGCCATCGCGGGCCTTGAGCAAGTCGCGGACTGCCTCGGTGACCTCGGGAGCGCGGAAGAACGCCGTGATGAACTTGGCAGAGCCGTCGGGCTCGTCGCCGCCCGAGAAGCCGCCGGGGATCATAACGATCTGGCTTGCACGGATGCGGCGCGCAAGCTCGTGGGTGCTCTCGGCGACGGCCTCGGGCGTGAGGTTGTTGATCACGAAGGTGTCGGCCTCGGCACCGGCGGCACGGAAGGCGCGGGCGCTGTCGTACTCGCAGTTGTTGCCGGGGAACACGGGGATGATCACGCGCGGGCGGGCGATCTTGGCGCCGCCGAACACGTGGATATCCTTGGCGCGGAAGTCGATGGTCTCGACCTCGGGGGTCTCGCCGGTGCTGCGGTAGGTGAAGACGCCCTCGATGTCGCTCTCCCAGGCCTCCTGGAGCTCGGCGAGCTCGATGACCTCGGAGCCGGTGTCGATGACATAGCCCTCGACGGTGGTGCCCAGGGGCTCGACGACAACGCCGTCGGCGACTTCGGGCAGCTCGGCGTCCTCGGCGAGCTCGACGATAAAGCTGCCGTAGAGCGGGGTGAAGAGGCTCTCCACGTCCACGTCCTCGGCAAGCTCGATACCGATCTGGTTACCGACGCACATCTTAAAGAGGCTCTCGGCGCCGCAGCCGTAGCCGGGCGTGGAGACGGCCAGGGCGTCGCCGGTAGCGGTGAGCGCCTCGACGGCGTCAAACGCGGCGAGCAGCTGCTGGGCATCGGGGCGGTAGTCCTCGCCATAGGTGGCGGGGGCGATACGGACGACGCGGTGTGTGAGGCCCTTGAACTCGGGGGAGACAGCGCGGGCCGCCTTGCCCACGGCGACAGCGAAGCTGATCAGGGTCGGCGGAACGTTGAGCTCGCCGGCCTCGTCCTCAAACGAGCCGCTCATGGAGTCCTTGCCGCCGATGGCGCCGGCACCCAGGTCGACTTGGGCCATGAGGGCGCCCAGGACGGCTGCCGTGGGCTTGCCCCAGCGCTCGGCCTCGGTGCGCAGACGCTCGAAGTACTCCTGGAAGGAGAGATAGGCGCGCTTGTGCTCAAAGCCGGCAGCCACGAGCTTGGCGATGGACTCGACCACGGACAGGTAGGCGCCCGCAAACTGGTCGGCCTCCATCAGATAAGGGTTGAAGCCCCATGCCATGGCACTCGCCGTGGTGGTCTCGCCGTCCACGGGGAACTTGGCGACCATGGCCGAGCTGGGGGTGAGCTGCGTCTTGCCGCCAAAGGGCATGAGCACGGTCGCGGCGCCGATGGTGGAGTCGAAGCGCTCGGAAAGGCCCTTGTTAGAAGCGACGTTGAGGTCGGTGACGAGCGAGGTCATGCGCTCGGCGAGCGTGGTACCGGCCCAGCTGGGCTGCCACACACTGCGGACGCAGACGTGGACGACCTGGTGCTTGGGCGCACCGTTGGAGTTGAGGAACTCGCGGGACAGATCGACGATGGCGACGCCGTTCCAGGCCATGCGCATGCGCGGCTCGGCGGTAACCTCGGCGATAACGGTCGCCTCCAGGTTCTCCTCGGCGGCGTAGCCCATGAACTCCTCGACGTCACCGTCGGCGACGGCGCAGGCCATGCGCTCCTGGGATTCAGAGATGGCGAGCTCGGTGCCGTCAAGACCGTCGTACTTTTTGGTCACGGTATCAAGGTCGACATACAGGCCGTCGGCAAGCTCGCCTACGGCGACCGAGACACCGCCAGCGCCAAAGTCGTTGCAGCGCTTGATCAGACGGCAGGCATCGCCGCGGCGGAACAGGCGCTGCAGCTTGCGCTCGACCGGGGCGTTGCCCTTCTGGACCTCGGCGCCCGATGTCTCGATGGACTCGGTGTTCTGGGTCTTGGAGGAGCCGGTGGCACCGCCGATGCCGTCACGGCCGGTGCGGCCACCCAAAAGGATGATCTTGTCGGTGGGGGCGGGGCACTCGCGACGCACGTGGTTTGCCGGGGTAGCGCCCACGACGGCGCCGACCTCCATGCGCTTGGCGACGTAGCCGGGGTGATAGAGTTCGTTGACCTGACCGGTGGCAAGGCCGATCTGGTTGCCGTAGCTGGAGTAGCCGGCGGCAGCAGTGGTCACGAGCTTACGCTGCGGCAGCTTGCCCTCGAGCGTCTCGGACACGGGGACGGTGGGGTCGCCGGCGCCGGTGACACGCATGGCCTGGTACACGTAGCTGCGGCCCGACAGCGGGTCGCGGATGGCACCGCCCACGCAGGTGGCGGCACCGCCGAAGGGCTCGATCTCGGTCGGGTGGTTGTGGGTCTCGTTCTTAAAGAGGAACAGCCAGTCCTGGTCCTCGCCGTCGACATCGACCTTCACCTTGACGGTGCAGGCGTTAATCTCCTCGGACTCGTCGACATCGGTCATGACGCCGGTCTTCTTGAGGTACTTGGCGCCGATGGTGCCCATGTCCATGAGGCAGACGGGCTTGGTGTCGCGACCGAGTTCGTGGCGCATCTCCATGTAGCGGTCGAAGGCCTGCTGCACCACGGCGTCGTCGATCGTCACGTCGTCCAGGACGGTGCCGAAGGTGGTGTGGCGGCAGTGGTCGGACCAATAGGTGTCGATCACGCGGATCTCGGTGATGGTGGGGTCGCGATCTTCATCGCGGAAGTACTGCTGGCAGAAGGCGATGTCCGCCTCGTCCATGGCAAGACCGCGATCGGAGATAAAGGCGGCAAGACCGGCCTCGTCGAGCTCGCGGAAGCCGTCAAGCACCTCGACGGGCGCAGGCTCGGGGGTCTCCATGTGCAGCGTCTCGGGCAGGTCGAGCGAGGCGATGCGCGCCTCGACGGGGTTCACCACGTAGTGCTTGATGGCCTCGATGGCGGCCTCGTCCAGGGCGCCCGAGATCATATAGACCTTGGCGGAGCGTACGGCGGGGCGCTCGCCCTGGCTGATGAGCTGCACACACTCGCTGGCGGAGTCGGCGCGCTGGTCAAACTGGCCAGGCAGGAATTCGACGGCAAAGACGGCGCCGTCGCTTGCGGGGAGCTCGTTGTAGGTCACATCGACCTGGGGCTCGCTAAAGACGGTCGGCACGCAGGAGCGGAACAGCTCCTCATCGATGCCCTCGACGTCGTAGCGGTTGATAATCCTCAGGGCCTCGATGCCCTTGATGCCGAGAATCTCGGTCAGCTCGCCCTTGAGCTGCTGAGCCTCGACGTCGAACCCGGGTTTCTTCTCCACGTAGATACGAGAGACCATTGGTTCCTGCCTTCCTGATCGGTTGGGCGTACGGTGCGGTATGCGGCAGCGGTCGGTTTGCGGGGCAAGCCTCGCGGTCGCCTTGAGCCGCATACTTTTAAACCTCACTATGATACGACAGCTCGTGGCGCGTTGAGGACGGCGAGGGTGCTACAGTGGAGCGCAAACAAGAGAAAGGCATCACATGGCATTTGTTTCGCTCGCCATCATCGCACTCGTGGCCTTTGCAAGCCCCTTCATCGCCTCGGCGATTCCCGGAAAACCCGTTCCCGAGACGGTCTTTTTGCTCGTGTTTGGCGCGGTGCTGGGACCTCATATGCTCGGCATTATCCATGTGGATGCCGAGGTCTCGCTCGTGTCCGAGCTCGGCCTGGCCTTTTTGTTCCTGCTTGCCGGCTTTGAGATCGATCCCAAGAACATCACGGGCATCGAGGGGCGTTACGGCATGGCGACGTGGGTCGTCACGTTTGGCATCGCCTGGCTTGCCGTGCGCTTTACCCCGTGGTTTTCGGTCAGTCATTTTGATGGCATCGCCGTGACGCTGGCGTTGACCTCGACGGCGCTTGGGGCGCTCATGCCCATCTTGCGCGAGCGGTCGCTTGCCGGGACGCGCGTCGGCGATTCGATTCTTGCCTACGGTACGTGGGGTGAGCTTGGCCCCGTGCTCGCCATGTCGGTGCTGCTGTCTGCCCGTGCGGGTATCGAGACGTTGCTGATCTTGGGCCTGTTCGCCGTGGTGTGTGTGCTGCTTGCCGTGGTCCCCAGCCGCTCCAAGCGTATCGGCAGCCGCTTCTTTGCCTTTATTCAGGAGCGCGCCGATACGACTTCCCAAACGTTCGTGCGCCTTACGGTGCTCATCTTGGTCACGCTCGTGGCGTTTTCCGCCATATTTAGCCTCGATATCGTGCTGGGCGCTTTTGCGGCGGGCTTTGTCCTGCGCTATATCATCCCCGAGGGCAACCATACGCTCGAGCTTAAACTCGATGGCCTTGCCTATGGCTTTTTAATCCCGGTGTTCTTTACCGTGTCGGGTGCCAAGATCGACCTGACGGCTGTAGCATCGCGCCCTGGCCTGCTCGTGGGCTTTATCGTGGCGTTGCTGGTTATCCGCGCCGTGCCCATTCTTATTTCTATGAGCATTTGTCCTGCGACGCGCGATGTGTCGGCGTATGGCCGCATTACCGTGGCCCTGTACTGCACCACGGCGCTGCCGATTATCGTCGCCGTGACGAGCGTCGCTGTCAACGCCGGCGCATTATCACAGGGCGTCGCTTCGGTTATGGTGGCGGCCGGCGCCATCACGGTGTTCCTGATGCCACTGCTCGCGCAGCTCTTCTACCGCGTGGTCGATGCCGCGCCGGTTGCCGCCGTGGCAGAGGTTGCCGAGCATCCATCCGATGCGCTCGACATCCTGCGTGCCCATCACGATTTGGCGAGCCTGCTCGCACGCGAGCACGAGCTGCTGACCTCGCATGGTCACGGTCGCACGCTCGACGGCATACCTACCCTTGATTCCATTGCCGACCGCCTCTCGGCCGAGGCGGCAAGCGGGCACATCGATGCCCGTATCGTGGACGCCGCCCATTTGCTGGCCGAAAAGACTTACGGCGACGAGATCGACCCCGGCAAGCTCACCCCGCGTGAGCGCCGCCGCCTGGAGCGCGCCAAGCTCGCCGTGCGCGAATACCGCCGCCGCATGCTGGAGCTTTACGCACACGAAGAGGCCCAGGACGACGACGGCAGGTAGCCAACGTCGCCGCGGAAAATGCATCCCGGAATTGGCGTCTAGAGTGGGATGCGCTTTCCACGAGAAGTCCGTTGCGGAAAGCGCATCCCGGAATCCGGACCCAGAATGGGACATAGTTTCCGAAAGAAGGCTCTGGGGGAAGCTGCGCCCCGTTCTGAGCTGAAATACCGGGACGCAGTTTCCCATACAAACAGAACAAAGGCGCGCCGCCAGCAGTTGATGCAGGAAGCGCGCCTTTTAGTTGAGCAATGTTGAGGCTGGGAGCTGAGGCTTGTGGTCCCTTAAGAGCGGGCAGCTCCGTCGACGGGGAGCACAGCGCCCGTAACGTAGGCGGCCATGTCGCTCGCTAGGAAGACAAAGGCGTTGGCGACATCCTCGGGCTCGCCCATGCGGCCGAGCGGGATGGTAGCGATGATGGGCTTGATGACTTCTTCGGGCAGGTTGGCGACCATGTCGGTCCTGGTTACGCCGGGGGCGACGGCATTGACGCGAATGCCCACGGGGGCGAGCTCGCGTGAGAGCGACTGGACCATGCCGTTGACGGCGAACTTGGACGTGGGATAGCCAACGCCGGAGGGCTGACCGTACTTAGCGACCATCGAGCTCGTGGTGGTGATGGTGCCACCGTGGCCGGCTTCGGTCATGATCTTGGCAGCGGCCTGGTGACCATTAAAGACGGCGACGACGTTGAGGTCCATGACCTTGGCGAACTCCTCGGCCGTGTAGTCCAAAAGGGGCGAGCGCTGGGAGATACCGGCATTGTTGACGACCGTGTCGAGACCGCCCATGTCGGCTGCGGCCTGCGTAAAGGCCTCGGTTACGGCCTCGAGTGAGGTGAGGTTGCACGAACGCCCCCAGATCTTTGCCTCGGGATAGGCGGCGGCGAGCTTCTCAACGGCCGCGTCGGCGGTTTCCTGACGCGAACCAAAGACGGTGACGGCGGCGCCTTCCTCGATAAAACGGCAGGCGATGGCATAGCCGATACCGCGCGTGCCTCCGGTGATGATTGCTTTCTTACCCTCGAGCAACATGGTGCCTCCATTCTTCGGGGGTGGACATACGCAGCACAGCATAACGGCGCGCAAAATCAACTTCGTTCGCATATCGGTAAACGGCACCCTCGGTTGTCAGCGAATGGCCAAGTTGTTCAAACTTTTGCTTGATGAACGCAATGGGCGGTTTCAAACAAAGGGGCTCCCATCCAAACGGACGGGAGCCCCTCAGGTGCTATGTTGTGTGCCAAGGACTGGACTAGTTCGCCATGACGCCTTCGGTCCAGGCCTCGACGTCCTCGATGCGCAGGACGTTGGCGACCTCGGCCACGCAGTCGACGCTGGCAAGCTCGGCGGCGGCAGCCTGGACGTCCTTCTCGAGTGCGCGGTGCGTCAGGAAGATGACCGAGCAGGCATCGCTGACGCCCGACTTGCCGTCCTCGACCTGGTTGATGAGCGAGATCGAGATGTTGTGCTTGGCAAAGATGTCGACCGTCTCGGACAGGGCGCCCACGCGGTCGGCGACCTTCAGGCGCACATAGTACTTGGTCTGGAGCTCGTCCATGGGCTTAAAGGCGAGGTTGTGGCCATAGGGCTCAATCTCGGGCAGCGGAGCCACGCCGCGGCTGATCTGCTCGGAGAGCGACAGGATATCGCCCACGACGGCGCTCGCGGTGGGGAAGGAGCCTGCGCCGGCACCGTAGAACATGGTCTCGCCCACGGCGTCGCCCACCACGTAGACAGCGTTCATGGCGCCGTTGACCTTGGCAAGCATGTGGTCGGCGGGGATCAGCGTGGGATGCACCCGGACGTCGACGCCGGCGTCGGTGTTGCGTGCGATGCCCAGCAGCTTGATGGTGTAGCCGAGCTCGCGGGCCTGGGCAATGTCCTCGGCGCCGATGGTACGGATACCCTGCTGGTAGACATCGTCGGTGGTCACGCGGGTGCCAAAGCCGATGGAAGCGAGGATGGCCGTCTTGCTGGCGGCGTCGAAGCCGTCGACGTCGGCGGACGGGTCGGCCTCGGCATAGCCCTTTGCCTGGGCGTCGGCGAGCACGTCAGCGTAATCGGCGCCCTCGGCGTCCATGCGCGACAGGATGTAGTTGGTGGTGCCGTTGAGAATGCCAGCGATGGTCAGGATCTTGTTGCCCACCAGGTCGTGCTCAAGCGTGCTCACGATGGGGATGCCGCCGCCGCAGCTGGCCTCGCACTTAATCTGCACGCCACACGCGCGCGCCTTCTCGGCAAGCGTCTCGACGTGACGGCCCAGCAGAGCCTTGTTGGCAGAGACGACATGCTTGCCGTGCTCAAAGGCGGTGGTGAAGATCTCGGTTGCGGGATGCTCGCCGCCGATCAGCTCGACGACGATGTCGACGGCGGGGTCGGTGACGACATCGTGCCAGTCACTCGTAAAGGCCTCGCGCTCAATACCGGCTGCCTCGGCCTGCTCCCAGGCAAGCGCGCAGGCGCGGGTCAGCTTAAGGTCGATGCCGTAGGCGGCCAGGTACTCATCGTGGTGGCTCTTGATCAGACGGGCCACGCCGCCGCCGACGGTCCCCAGACCGATCAGACCGACGTTCACGGTGCGCAGGGATTCGCTCATAGATAGCTCCTTCGTGCATCTTATGGATGGATTAACCGCTTAAAGGTTGAGTGCATTCTAGCGTGAACCGAGGGCGCATGCTCGCCAGGCAACAGGAGTCGCACAAAACGGCACCCCCGAAACGCTGCGGAAACATTGGAAACATGCTCGCTACAAATGAACTTCCGTAACAAACTGTCAACGTTTGCGCCATAAGGTTTGCCCCGTACCGCAAAACAGCCGCACCGCGGCCAGCGAAAAGGGGGACACCATGTTTATTAAGAGCGGGAACGCTTGTAACAGAATGGAAACATTACTTTTACACAATAAAGTGGCATTACTGCATAAAAAAATAGAAATACGCAGAAATATGGATAAATGAACAAATCCAAAGAAAAGTTGAAATATTCGCCACTTTTCCTAACTAAAGCGTCTACTATTTTGCGAACGCCGAACACGGCGAAGGATGGCCTGTCGGGTAACCGAAACCCGACGAGATTTGAGAGGAGAGCCGCATGTCGAGCCTCACCGGTAAGTCATTGAACCCTGTTATGAATCGCAGGAGCGTTATCGCGAGCGCAGCAGGTCTGGGGGCGATGTCCATTCTAGCTGGCTGCTCCTCCAACGGCGGCGACAGCGGTTCCGCGTCGGGCGACGCTTCGTTTAAGATCGGCACCATCGGCCCGCTGACCGGCGCCAACGCGTCCTACGGCAAGTCCGTTACACAGGCTGTCGAGCTTGGCTGCAAGGATTTCTCGACTAAGGAGCTGCCGCTTGTCAGCAAGGCCGAGGACGACCAGGCTGACGGTGAGAAGGCCGTCAACGCCTTCAACACCCTGCTCGACTGGGGCATGCAGGCCCTCGTCGGTCCGACCACCACGGGTGCGTCGGTCGCCGTTGCCGCCGAGTGCGGCAACGACCCCGAGACGTTCATGATCACCCCGTCTGCGTCCTCCGAGGACGTTACCAAGGGCAAGGATTGCGTCTTCCAGGTTTGCTTTACCGACCCCAACCAAGGTGTCAACGCTGCCAAGTTCCTGGCAGAGAAGTATGCGAACGAGAAGTTCGTGCTGTTCTATAACTCCGGCGATGCCTATTCTTCGGGCATCGCAGATTCCTTTAAGGCCCAGGCCGCTAAGTCTAAGCTTGAGATTGTCGACGAGGAGACCTTTAAGGACGACTCCGCCACGAGCTTTACCAACCAGCTGACCAAGGCCAAGCAGGCAGGCGCCACCATGATCTTTGCGCCGATCTACTACACGCCGGCGTCCGTCCTGCTCAAGAACGCCAAGGACATGGGCTACGACGTCAAGATGATGGGCTGCGACGGCATGGACGGCATCCTGGGCGTTGAGGGCTTCGACACCTCTCTTGCCGAGGGCCTGCTGCTTATGACCCCGTTCTCCGCCGACGACGAGAAGAACGCCGACTTCGTCAACGCTTACAAGGATAAGTACGGTGATACCCCCGACCAGTTTGCCGCCGACGCCTACGACGGCGTGCATGCTGTGGTCGAGGCTCTCAAGGAGGCCGGCCTGGGCGTCGACGCCGACCCCACCGAGGTTGCCGAGAAGCTGCCTAAGGCTATGCTCAAGATTACTGTTGACGGCCTGACTGGCAAGCTCTCCTGGAACGACAAGGGTCAGGTCCAGAAGGACCCGACGGCGTACGTCATTACCGACGGCAAGTACGTACAGGCCTAATAGGCCGCCTTACATAGAGCGGTTTTGATCCCAAGCAGGGGAGGTTTTGGCCTTCCCTGCTTGCTTGGTATCTAGGGACGATGTAACGTCCCTGTTTCATACATCAACTGGAAACCTATTCGAAAGGGGGATGTGGAACATGACGGTCTTTATCCAATACCTGGTCAACGGCCTGTCCATGGGCAGCGTCTACGCCATCATCGCGTTGGGCTACACCATGGTCTACGGTATCGCCAAGATGCTCAACTTCGCTCACGGCGACGTCATCATGGTCGGTGCCTATGTCTCGTTCTGCGCCACGTCGTATCTCGGCCTCCCGGGCTGGGCATCTGTAGTTCTCTCTTGTGTGGTCTGCACGGTTCTCGGTGTTCTCATCGAGGGTCTGGCATACAAGCCGCTGCGTCAGGCGGGCCCGCTGGCCGTTCTGATCACGGCCATCGGCGTGTCCTACTTCCTGCAGAACGCCGCGCAGCTCCTGTGGGGCGCCACGCCCAAGAACTTCACTTCGCTCGTCACCTTCCCGGTGCCGGAGTTCTTGGCCAAGTTCAACGTAAGCGCCGTTTCGCTCGTCACCATCGTCGCCTGCCTGGTTATCATGGCCGGTCTGATGTTCTTTACAGGTAAGACCAAGATGGGCAAGGCCATGCGCGCCGTGTCCGAGGACAAGTCCGCCGCTCAGCTCATGGGCATCAACGTCAACCGCACTATTTCGATGACCTTTGCCATCGGCTCCGCCCTTGCCGCCATCGCCGGCGTGCTCCTGTGCTCCTACTCGCCGGTCCTGCAGCCCACCACGGGCGCCATGCCTGGCATTAAGGCCTTCGACGCCGCCGTCTTCGGCGGCATCGGCTCCATCCCCGGTGCCTTTGTCGGTGGCATTCTCATCGGCATCATCGAAGCGATGGCGCAGGCTTACATTTCCACGAGCCTTGCCAACTCCATCGTCTTTGGTGTTTTGATCATCGTCCTGCTCGTCAAGCCTGCCGGCCTCTTGGGCAAGTACGTCCCCGAGAAGGTGTAGGTGAGCGTTATGAAGTTCCTTAAAGACAAGCAGACGCGTCACGACTTTGTCACGTACGCCATGTGCATCGTGGCATTCGCCATCGTGTTCTTTATGCAGTCCAACCATATGATCCCGCGCATGATCGCCGGCCAGTTGGTTCCCATCACGGCCTACATCGTTATGGCCATCTCGCTCAACCTCGTTGTCGGCATCGCGGGCGACTTGTCGCTGGGCCACGCGGGCTTTATGAGCGTCGGCGCCTATACGGGCATCGTTACCGCGGTTGCCCTCGAGAGCGCCGTCCCCTCCGATCCAATACGTCTTGTCATCAGCATTGTGGTCGGCGCTATCGCCGCTGCCATCTTGGGCTTCTTGATCGGTATCCCGGTCCTGCGCCTGAGCGGCGACTATCTGGCCATCGTGACCCTGGCTTTTGGCGAGATCATCAAAGAGATCGTCACCTGCCTCATTGTGGGTGTCGACTCCCGCGGCCTGCATGTGATCTTTAACATCACGGGCAACTCCACGATCGACGACCTGCACCTGCTCGAGGACGGCACCGCCATCATCAAGGGCGCCCAGGGTGCCTCGGGCGTGTCGACGTACTCGACCTTCCTCGCCGGTGCCATCCTGGTCATGGTCGCGCTCGTGATTGTACTCAACCTGGTGCGCAGCCGTACCGGCCGTGCCATCATGGCCGTGCGCGATAACAAGATTGCAGCCGAGTCCGTAGGCATCTCCGTCACCGAGTACCGCATGATCGCCTTCGTGGTTTCCGCTGCCCTCGCCGGTGCTGCCGGAGCTCTCTTCGGCGGTAACTTCTCGCAGCTCTCCGCCACCAAGTTCGACTTCAACACGTCGATCCTCATCCTGGTGTTCGTGGTCCTGGGCGGTCTGGGCAACATGCGCGGCTCCGTCATCGCGGCGGCGTTGCTCACGGTGCTTCCTGAGCTGCTCCGTCAGTTCTCGGACTACCGCATGCTCATCTACGCCATCGTGCTGATCCTGGTCATGATCTTTACCAACAACCCGCAGCTCAAGGCGTTCTTCGGTCGCGTCAAGGACCGTTTTGCTTCCAAGAAGGAGGTGGCAGCCGATGCCCAGTAAATTTGAGTTCAACAAGGGCAAGATGGTCCCGTATCCTTCTGGCGCCATCGTTCCCGATCGCGACCTGGGCCAGCGCCCGGCGCTCGAGTGCATCCACCTGGGCATTGAGTTCGGCGGCCTCAAAGCGGTCGACGACTTTAGCCTGACTATCGGCAAGACCGAGATCGCCGGCCTGATCGGCCCCAATGGTGCTGGTAAGACCACGGTCTTCAACCTGCTCACCAAGGTGTACCAGCCCACGCACGGCACCATCCTGCTCGACGGTGAGGACACCTCGGGCAAGTCGGTCTACCAGGTCAACCGCATGGGTATTGCCCGCACCTTCCAAAACATCCGCCTGTTTAACACCATGACGGTGGAGGATAACGTTAAGGTCGGCCTGCATAACCAGGAGCGTTACTCCGGCTTTGAGGGCGTGCTGCGCCTGCCGACGTATTGGAAGCACGAGAAGGCCGCCCACGAGCGCGCCATGGAGCTGCTGTCCATCTTTGATATGGAGCATCTGGCAAATGAGCAGGCCGGCTCGCTGCCTTACGGCGCTCAGCGTCGTCTGGAGATCGTCCGTGCGCTTGCCACCAACCCCAAGCTGCTGCTGCTCGACGAGCCTGCCGCCGGCATGAACCCGTCCGAGACCGCCGAGCTCATGGAGAACATCGTCAAGATTCGTGACACCTTCGGCATCGCCATCATGCTTATCGAGCACGACATGTCGCTCGTTATGAACATCTGTGAGGGCATCTGCGTGCTCAACTTTGGTAAGGTCATCGCCAAGGGCACGGCCGAGGAAATCCAGAACAACGACGCCGTTATCGAGGCGTATCTGGGCAAGCAGGATAAGGGGGAGAACTAAATGGCAGAGCCGATGCTTTCCGTCTACAACATCAACGTCTGGTACGGTGCCATCCACGCCATCAAGGACATCTCCTTTAACGTCAACGAGGGCGAGATCGTGGCTCTGATCGGTGCGAACGGTGCCGGCAAGTCCACAACGCTCAAGACCGTCTCGGGCCTGCTGCGCTCCAAGACCGGCTCCATCAAGTTTATGGGCGAGGACATTACTCATACGCCCGCCGATAAGCTGGTTGGTAAGGGCCTGGCCCAGGTGCCCGAGGGCCGTCGCGCCTTTTTGCAGATGACGGTCGAGGAGAACCTGGAGATGGGCGCCTACACGCAGCCCAAGTCCACGGTTGCTCCGGGCCTTGAGCGCGTCTACGAGCAGTTCCCGCGCCTGAAGGAGCGCCGTCGCCAGGTCGCCGGCACCCTTTCGGGTGGCGAGCAGCAGATGCTCGTTATGGGCCGCGCCCTTATGAGTAACCCCAAACTGCTTATGCTCGACGAACCTTCCATGGGTCTGGCGCCGATTCTGATTGAGCAGATCTTCCAGATTGTCGAGGACCTGCACAAGGCCGGCACCACGGTGCTTCTGGTCGAGCAGAACGCGCAGATGGCACTCTCGATCGCCACGCGCGGCTACGTGCTCGAGACCGGCAAGATCACCATGACCGGCACGGGCCAAGAGCTCCTGCACGACGATAACGTCCGCAAAGCCTACCTGGGCGGTTAACTAGTTACGCGGTTTTACCAAACCGCGTAACGGCTCGACGCTGCAAGCCCGCCAGAGCGGCAATCTGCCTTTCAACTTCGGCGGCATGACCAGAAGGTCAATGCCGCCTTGTTTCAAGGCACCTTGCTCGCTCTGGCGGGCTTTCGCTGTCGTTGTCAAAACATCGACGTTGTGGCAGATGCCAACGACTACCCCTTTAAGTTGCGGTGGAATAGGGACTAAATGGGAGCCTCAGAGGCCAAAAGAGTCCTTATTCCACCGCAACTTCATGGGGGTGTGTGACAATGCCCGTCGGAAAACATCTGCTGTCTTCGGGGGTCTATCTATGCTGTACGAGTTTTGTGCCGAGAACTTTGAGCGGGTGCCGGCGGCCATTAAGGCCGGTGCGAGTCGTATTGAGCTGTGCGACAACCTTGCCGTTGGCGGCACCACACCTTCCGCCGGCGTTATCAGCGCTACGGTCAGCTACGCTCACGAGCACGATGCGCGGGTGATGTGCATGATTCGTCCGCGTGGTGGCGACTTTCATTACAACCAGGATGAGCTGCGCATGATGGAGATGGACCTGGGCCTTGCTGTGAGCGCCGGCGTTGACGGCCTGGTCTTTGGCTGCTGCAAGCCCTGTGCCGGCGGCTGGGCGCTCGACGAGCTCACTCTCGGCGCCCTCGTTATGGCTACGGGCTGCGCGACCGAGGAGTGCAAGCGCGAGTCCCTTGACATCACCTTCCACATGGCATTTGACCAGCTCTCGCCCGAGGCTCAGCTCGATGCGATTGATACACTTGCCGACTGCGGCGTTACGCGCATCCTGACGCATGGCGGCGCGGCCGGTACGTCGATCGAGGATAATTTCGATCACCTGGCTCGTTTAATCGAGTATGCGGGCGATCGGTTGACCATCCTTCCCGGCGGCGGTATCACCACGGCCAACCGCGAAACCGTGGCGGCGGCACTGGGCGTCTCCGAGCTCCATGGCACCAAGATCGTGCCGCTGGAGGTGTAACCTGTGGCACTGGTATTTGACGTTCAGCAGGCGAGCGGCAAGCCCGACGATAATCGTCGCCCGGGCACCGCGTGTCCCTTTTGCGACACGGAGGGGCTCGCCAACATCATCCAGCGCGATGGTGACTGCATTTGGCTCGAGAACAAGTTCAAAACCCTGCGCGCCACCCGTCAAACCGTGTTGATTGAATCGGCAGATCACGATGCCGACTTGGTGACCTATGCGCCAGACGAGCTGCATCATGTGATGCGGTTTGCCCTGGGCTGTTGGCAGCAGATGATCGATTCCCAACAGTACCGCAGTGTGCTCATGTACAAGAACAAAGGCCCGCTTTCGGGCGGCAGTCTCGTCCATCCACACATGCAGATTGTGGGCTTGGAGCAGGAAGACGGCTATGCTTCGCTGACTTCCGCCAATTTCGAAGGCATCAATGTTTGGCAACAGGGGAGAATCTCGGTCAACATCTCAACCGAACCGATTATGGGATTCTTTGAGGTTAACGTCTCGGCTCCACAGGGAATCGCCGCCAGCGACGACGCCCGCGACCAAGCCGAAGCGGACCTGTTTGCCGACGCGATTCAGGTGGCCCTGCGCTATATCCTGCACGAGCACCACGGCGGCCGCGCGGAGTCGTACAACTTGTTCTTCTACCACATGGACGGCCGGACCATTGCCAAGGTGTTGCCGCGTTGGGTGGTTTCGCCCTACTTTGTCGGTTATCGTTTGGCCCAGGTCAATGCCGAGACCACGCTCGATATCGATGCAGAGCGCCTGCGTGCGCATCTGGAAACGCTCGCATAGCGAGGCGAACGCCTGCGAAAAGTGTGCTGCCTAGCGTGCCATGGCGTCGCGGCCGGCCTCGACGCGCTTGCGCTGGGCGGCGCGCTCCTCGCCGGTTAGACGCTCAAAGAGATGCCCGATAAACGAGGCAAGTACCTGCTGAAACAGCGTTCCGCACATGACGGGAAACACGACCTCGCCGGGAAAATACTGCGTGGCGATGACGGCGCCCGAAGAGATATTGCGCATGCCGCAGGTAAAGCACATGGTGGTCGTCTCGCTATACGGCAGGTGCAACGCGCGGGCGACCAGAATGCCGACGACAAAGCCGCTGATGGCGAAGGTCAAAATAAAGAGGGCGACTTCCAGGCGCACCGCATTCATGTGCAGCACGTACTCGCTCATGGCGGTGGAGTTGGAGGCGATGACACCCATCATCATGAACTTGCAGGCGGGCGAAAGCGCGGGGGAGAGTTTCTCGTGTCCCCATCCGCGCGTGAACTCGTTGATCACGATGCCGAGCACGGCGGGGATGGCGATCATAAAGGCCATGTTCTGCATCATGCCCGGAACATCGATTGCAACGGTGGCACCCAGCAGGAGCTTAAGCGTGAGCGGAATCGTGACGGGCGAGATGACCGAGGACGTCAGGATGATGGTGAGCGCGAGCGGGCCGTTGCCGCCGAACATGCTGATCCACATAAAGGCGGTGACTGCCACGGGTACGCTGTACTCGAGCACGATGCCGCAGACAAGGTTTGGGTTGGAACCAAAGAACAGTGAGCCCATGGCATACGCCGCGATGGGGATGAGCACGGCCGAGACAAATAACGCCAAAATCAGATGCAGGGGACGGCGGAACACCTCGGCCACCTGGTGAAAGGTGTTGCTGAGCGCACCTTGGAACGTCATAAAGGCAAACAGGGCGGGAACGATTGGCTTGAGCACGCCGATCTGCTGGGGAAAGAGCACGCCGAGCGTCACGCAAATCGGAACGATGACCTGCATGTGCCCCGCGAGAAACTTGCCCAGTCCAACCCATTGCTTCATATGCTCTTGTGACTCCCTTTGCTCGTGAATCCGTTTTGAATGGATATGCTAGACGCTCGCATGCGTCCGTGCGTCAGAAACGCTCGAATATTTCGAGGCTATTACCGCCCTCGTTTATCGAAACCGCGGCGTGCTGGACGTTGTGCGTCCGTGCCGCACGGTATAATAAATCCGTTCAACAGATCTGCCTGCCGAAGCGGGCATACACAGAGGACTCATCGCTATGAACCGTGAGAGGTATCGCGGCGACCTGCCCCTATCGGGGGTGGGCGCCTATGTCATCGCTTAAGACGACGCATCGCTGGGCGGTCGCTCGGCAAAACCCCGAGCTCGAAAAGGAGTTTTCGGCTGGCCTGGGCATACCCGGGCTGGTGGCGCGCATTATGGTTGCGCGCGGCATTACATCCATCGAAGAAGGCCAGCTGTTTTTGACGCCTTCGCTCGATCGCGACTGGGCCGACCCGCTCGTTATTCCGGGCATGGCGGTCGTCGCCGACCGCGTTGAGCGCGCTATTCGCAGCCACGAGCACATTGCGGTCTTTGGCGATTTTGATGTTGACGGTATTACGTCGACCTGCCTGTTGACCGAGGCATTGCGCACGTTTGGCGCCGATGTCACGCCGTTTATTCCGCATCGCTTTGACGAGGGCTACGGCCTGTCGCGTGCGGCGCTCGACCGCGTCAACGAGCTCGCCCAACCCAACCTGATTGTGACCGTCGATAACGGTATTGCCGCCAAGGAAGAGGTTTCCTATCTGGAGAGCCTGGGGATCGATTTGGTGGTCACGGACCATCACGAGCCCTCCGACCAGGTGCCGCAGGGCGTGCCCCTGACCGACCCCAAGCTCGAGGACGAGGGTCCCTCGCGCGAGCTTGCCGGTGCCGGCGTGGCGCTCAAGCTGGTGCAGGTCCTGGGCGAGCGTTTGGGCAAGCCGTCGTATTGGCGTTCGCTGATAGAGGTCGCAGCGCTGGGCACCGTGTCCGACATGATGCCGCTCACGCCCGAGAATCGCGCACTGGTCGCCGAGGGCATCCAGCAGATGCGCGTGACGGCCCGCCCCGGCTATATCGCGCTTGCCGCACTTGCCAAGGCCGACCTTTCTACCATTACGGCCGACGGCCTGTCGTTTTCGCTCATCCCTCGTCTGAATGCTGCCGGCCGCATGGCTGATCCCAAGCTGGCGCTCGACCTGCTGCTTGCCCGCGACCCCATCGAAGCGAGCGCTCTTGCCGCCGAGCTCGAGGAAATCAATCGCCAACGCCGCGAGATCGAGGCCGAGCTTACGCGCGATGCCATGGCGAAGGTCGAGGAGACTTATGACGGCGGGCGCGCAATCGTCGTGGGCGGTGAGGGCTGGCACGAGGGCGTCAAGGGCATCGTGGCGAGCCGCCTGGCCAATCGCTACCACGTGCCGGCGCTGCTCTTCTCGATTGAGGACGGCATTGCACGCGGATCGGGCCGCTCGGTGGGCAAAGTCAACCTGTTCGACGCCGTCGAGCGTTGCTCCGACCTGCTGATTCGCCGCGGCGGGCATGCCGGTGCGGTGGGCGTGACCATCGAGGCGTCCAAGCTCGATGAGTTCCGTCGTCGCCTTTCCGCCGTGCTGTCCGAGCTTCCCGCCGAGGACTTTGAGGACACCGACGAGGTTGCCGCCACCGTCGACCTCTCCGAGCTGAATATCGAGACTATCGAGCAGATTTCTCGTCTTGAGCCGTTTGGCCAGGGCAATAAGGTGCCGCTTCTGGCCGCCGAGGGCGTGACGATGTGCGATCGCGCCGTGGTGGGCAAAACCGGCGAGCACATGCGCTTTGTGGCGACCGATGGCGCCGCGAGTGTGCCGGCCATCATGTTTCGCGTGCCGCAGATCGATAGGCTCATCAATTGCGACAGCGCCGTCGACTTGGTGTTCGAGGCCGTGGCCGAGCATTGGCAAGGTCGCGTAAAGCCAAAGCTCATGATCAAGGATGTCTTGGTCCGCGATACCACGGCGCCCAGCGTTGGCGACCCGGCATGTGAGCTTCGCCGCGGCGTGGAGCCTGCGGACGCCGGTCTTCGTCTGGAGTCCCGCAAGCGCCAAACGCTCGCCCAGCTTTCCTATACCGAGCTCACGCGCTCGCTTATCCATAGCTTTATCGGCTCGAACCAGCCACATCGCGCGCAGGTCGAGGCACTCGACGCGCTCGCCGACCACCAGAGCGTTTTGGCCGTTATGGGGACGGGACGTGGTAAGTCGCTCATCTTCCATGTGCACGCCGCGCGCGAGGCGGTCCTTCGAGGGCGTGCGAGCATCTTTGTCTATCCGCTGCGCGCACTCGTTGCCGACCAGGCCTATCATCTTTCATCGACGATGGCTGCGCTCGGCATTGGCGTCGGCGTGCTGACCGGCGAGACCGTGGAAGCAGCGCGCGATGACGTGTTTGCCGACCTGGCTTCGGGCCGCACCGGCATCGTGCTCACGACGCCTGAGTTCCTGTCTATTCACCGCGACCGCTTTGCGCGCTCGGGGCGTATCGGATTTGTCGTTATTGACGAGGCGCACCATGCCGGTCTTGCCAAGGGCGGCGACCGAAGCGCATACCTCGACATGCCCGATATCCTCAAGGCCCTGGGCGATCCGGTCGTTCTGGCCACGACTGCCACCGCAACGGCTCCGGTCGTGGCCGAGCTTGCCCGCATGCTGCCGATTACTCGCACGGTGGTCGACGAGACGGTGCGCGAGAACCTGCAGCTCGAGGACGACCGCGACCTTGCGAGCCGCGAGAACCGTTTGGTGTCGATCGTGGCGACGGGGGAGAAGACCGTCATTTACGTCAATTCGCGCGACCAGTCCGTGGCGCTCGCCAAGACGTTGCGCAAGCGTGTGCCCGATTGCGCAACCCATATCGCGTTCTATAACGCGGGGCTTGCGCGCTCCGATCGCCGCCGCGTGGAGGAAGCATTCCGAGACGGAAGCCTCAGCTGCATCGTTTCGACCTCCGCCTTTGGCGAGGGCGTGAACCTGCCCGATATCCGCCATGTCGTGCTGTACCACATGCCGTTTGGCGCCATTGAGTTCAACCAGATGAGCGGGCGTGCCGGTCGCGATGGACAGCCCGCCGTGATCCACCTGCTCTATTCGTCGCGCGACGCCCGCATCAACGAGCGCCTGCTCGACTGCTACGCACCCGAGCGCGACGAACTCGTCACACTCTATCGTGCGCTGCAGACCATGTGGCGCTCCAACCGCGGTAAGACCGGGGATGATTCATTCTGCGCAAGCGATATCGACATCGCGCAGATGTGCCTTGCCATCGATGCTCGCACGCCGGTCGACGAGCGCTCGGTGGAAAGTGGCCTGGGAATCTTCGAAGAGCTTGGTTTCTGTCGCGTTTCGGGGTTTGACGACACCCGTCGCATCGCGATGGCCGAAAACCCCGGCCGCGTGCAATTGAGCAGGTCAATTCGCTATTTGGAGGGCTTGCGCTCGCGCATGGAGTTCTCGGCTTTCCGGAGCTGGGCGCTCGACTCGTGCGCTTCTGATATGCTAGCCAAAGTTAACCGCCCGATCGTACCGCGGGCCTAGGGGAAGGGGACCTCGATGGATGCCGCAGCCCGTACCGCCCATGATTCCACCCTCCAACCGTTCTCGGAGATGGAGCACTATAAGCATGCCGATGAGCTGCCGCCCGAGATTATGGCGGACAGCTACGACAAGTTGGAGCGCCTGTGCCTCAAATATATGAATGAGGACGACTTCTCCAAGGTGGAGCAAGCCTACTGCTTTGCCGCCGAGAAGCACTGCAACCAAAAGCGCCGCTCGGGTGAGATGTACATCAACCATCCCGTCGAGGTGGCCATCATTTTGGCCGATCTCAAGATGGACTGCGATGTAGTGTGCGCCGCGCTGCTGCACGATACCGTCGAGGATACCGAGACCTCGCTTGCCGATGTTTCCGGCCTGTTTGGCGATACGGTGGCCGAGCTCGTCGATGGCGTGACCAAGCTCACCAACATCGAAGTCGACAGTATGGACGAGAAACAGGCGCTCACGCTGCGAAAGATGTTCCTCGCCATGTCCAAGGACATCCGCGTCATCATCGTTAAGCTTGCCGACCGTCTGCACAACATGCGCACCCTTGCAGCCCTGCGTGAGGACCGTCGCCTGTTTAAGGCTCGCGAGACCATGGACGTGTATGCGCCCCTGGCCGACCGTCTGGGCATGAGCTCCATTAAATGGGAGCTCGAGGACCTGTCCTTCTTCTACCTGGAGCCCGATGCCTACCAGCGCATCGCACGCATGGTGGCGGAGTCGCGCGAGGTCCGTGAGCGCTATCTGGCCGAGACCATCAAGACGCTCACCGACGAGCTCAACCGCATTGGCCTGGAAGACTTCCAGATCAACGGCCGTTCCAAGCACTATTGGTCCATCTACCAAAAGATGAAGCGCAAGGGCAAGGAATTCTCCGAGATCTACGACCTGGTGGCACTGCGCGTCATCACGCATTCGGTGCGCGATTGCTACTCCACGCTCGGCGCGGTGCACACGCTGTGGCACCCCATGCCCGGCCGCTTTAAAGACTATATCGCCATGCCCAAGGTCAATAACTACCAGTCGCTCCACACGACGGTCATCGGCCCCACGGCTCGCCCGCTCGAGATTCAGATTCGTACCTACGAGATGCACGAGCAGGCCGAGTACGGCATTGCCGCCCACTGGCTATATAAGAAGTCGGGCGGATCGTCTGCTTCCAAGACCAATGACGCTCAACGTTTGGACGACCAGATCAACTGGCTCAAGCATTCGCTCGATTGGGCGGCTTCCGACGAGATCACCGATGCCAAGGAATACCTGCATTCGCTGAAGGTCGACCTCTTCGATCAGGAGATCTTTGTCTTTACGCCCAAGGGCGAGGTCATGGCGCTTCGTGCCGGCTCCACGCCGCTCGACTTTGCCTACGCCGTTCACACCGAGGTGGGAAACCATTGCGTCGGCGCCAAAATCAACGGTGCGGTGGCTCCGCTCACGCACGAGATTAAGACGGGTGACCGTGTCGAGATTCTGACTAACAAGAGTTCCAAGCCGTCGCGTGATTGGCTCAAGATCGTTAAGACACCTTCCGCCAAGTCAAAGATCCGCCGCTATTTTGCCGCTGCGACCAAGGACGACGACGCTGCTGCTGGTCGCGATATGCTGGCTAAGGACCTGCGTAAGCGTGGCTATGGCATTTCTACGCCGCGTTCGACGCGTGCGCTCAACGCCGTGGCGGAGCAGTTTAACTTCAAGCAGCTCGAGGACCTGTTTGCCGCCGTCGGCGCCGGCAAGGTTGCCCCGCGCGCTGTGGGCAATAAGGTCGAGCAAATCTTGGACCCCAAGCCCGAGGAACAGCTCACCAAGGCCGAGGCTATCGCCGAGGTCGTGAAGCAGCCTGCTCGCGGCTCCAACCGCAAGCCGCAAAAGCGCGGCAAGAGCGCCAGTAACGGCATTATCGTCAAGGGCGAGAGCAACAGCGGCCTACTGGTCCGTCTGGCTCATTGCTGCAACCCCGTGACGGGCGACGACATCGTCGGCTTCATCACGCGCGGTCGTGGCGTTTCGGTGCATCGCGCCAACTGTCCCAACGTCAAGGGTCTTATGGAGCATCCCGAGCGCATGATCGAAGTGGAGTGGGACGGCGCTGCCGACACCCTCTTCCAGGTCGAGATCGTGGTCGAGTGCCTGGACCGCATGGGCCTGCTCAAGGATGTCACCATTGCCATTGGCGATGCGGGCGGCAATATCCTTTCTGCCGCCACGTCGACCAACCGCGAGGGTATTGCAACCCTGCGCTTTATGGTCGAGATCTCGGACGCGAGTGGTCTGGATCCGCTGCTGGCCTCCATCAGCAGCGTTGACTCGGTCTACGACGCGCGCCGCCTGATGCCCGGTGAGGGTGGAGCCCAGCTTAAGCGCCGCGTTTAGTCGCGACGAACGTGTCACATTATCGATATTCGCTACACTCGAGGCATCGTTTGATGCCTCGAGTTCTATAGAGAGGAGAGGGACATGAGTGCTGTGTCCTTGGATTTAACTCCCAAGGGATCGGTCGAGATCGAGACGCTCGTAAACGGTCCCATTCAGACCAATAGCTATGCTGTTATTTCGGACAATGAGTGCGTGATTATCGATCCCGCATGGGAAGGCGAACGCCTGGTGGAGCATATTCGAGCCGAGCATCCCGGCGTACGCGTGTTTGGCGCCGTATGCACTCATGGCCATGCCGATCATGTTGGTGGTGTTGCAGGCGTGCGAACCACCGTTGGCGAGGGCTGCCAGTATGAGCTGTGTGCTAAGGATGTGGCGGTGCCGCATGCGAACATCGAGGAACAGCGAGCTATGTGGGGCATTGAGACGCCTGACCCCGGGGAGCCGACGCACCTGCTCGCCGAGGAAGATGCTATCAAGGTGGGCGATATCTACCTGCAGGTGATCGAGACGCCAGGGCATACGCCGGGCGGGATCGTCTTGTTTGCCGCCACCGAGCAGGGGAACATTGCCTTTGTGGGCGACACCATGTTTCCGGGTGGGCACGGCCGCACCGATCTTTCTGGAGGAGACGAGGCGGCGATTCTGCGCTCGCTCTCCAAGCTCGCCCGGCTTCTCCCGCCCGATACCGTTTGCCTAACCGGTCATGGCGATTCGACCACCATGGCACGCGAGCTCATGCAGAACCCTTTCATGCAGATTTAGCTTAATAGTCGGCTTTTGAAGCACGAGAAGCGTCCAAACGTCAAGCTATTTTTCCCCAACGGGTCGATTTCGTAGGGCAAACGGTCAAAAAAGTCTGTTTGGACGATATTCGTGAACAAACGAACGTTTATGCTCGGGTGCGCCGTGGTAAAATCTCAGGCGTTATCGGAGCAACCTTACAGGAGGTTTCTTTTATGCTCGTCAACGCAGCAGACATGCTCAAGAAGGCCGAGGCCGGCAAGTACGGTCTTGGTGCCTTCAACACCAACAACCTCGAGTGGACCCTGGCTATTCTCCAGGCCGCCGAGGAGGCCAAGTCTCCGCTGATCCTTCAGTGCACCGCTGGTGCCGCTAAGTGGATGGGCGGTTTCAAGGTCTGCGCCGACATGGTCAAGGCTGCCGTCGAGGCCACGGGCGTTACCGTTCCCGTCGCCCTTCACCTCGATCACGGTTCTTACGAGGACTGCTTCAAGTGCATCGAGGCCGGCTTCACGTCCATCATGTATGACGGCTCTCACGAGGAGACCTTCCAGCTTAACCTCGACCGCACCAAGGAGCTCGTTGAGCTTGCCCACTCCAAGGGCATGTCCATCGAGGCCGAGGTCGGCGGCATCGGCGGCACCGAGGACGGCGTGACCTCCAGCGGCGAGCTCGCTGATCCTGCTGAGTGCAAGCAGATCGCTGACCTGGGTGTCGACTTCCTCGCCTGCGGCATCGGCAACATCCACGGCGTGTACCCCGCCGACTGGGCTGGTCTTTCCTTCGAGCGTCTGGGCGAGATTAAGGCCCAGACCGGTGACCTGCCCCTCGTTCTGCACGGTGGCACCGGCATCCCCGAGGATCAGATCAAGAAGGCCATCTCCCTGGGCATCTCCAAGATCAACGTCAACACCGACCTGCAGCTCGTCTTCGCCAAGGGCGTCCGCGAGTACATCGAGGCTGGCAAGGATCAGCAGGGCAAGGGCTTTGACCCCCGCAAGCTCCTCAAGCCTGGTCGCGACAACATCGTTGCCCGCACCAAGGAGCTCATGGAGGAGTTTGGCTCCGTCAACAAGGCGTAAGTAGCGGTTTAACTTCCCGCCGGAGGCCCCGTTTCCCCTACGCTGTTTCCCTCGCGCTCACCTGGCTTCGCCAGAAGTCGCGCGACGGAATCAGCTCCGGGGAAACGGGGCCTCCTTCGTTAACTCGCTACAGGGTTACTGGGCTAAATTAAGATGGCTACTGGCTTCGCCAGAAGTCGCGCCAAGGAAGCAGTTCCGGGGGACGGGGCTTCCTTCGTTTAACGCCGCAGGGTTACGGGGCTGAGATAATTAAATAGGTACCGTTTATCGGCGTGTGGGGCTCCTTGGTTGGGGCTTTGTTTTTATGTCGGTACAATGTGCTTCAAGCGTTCTAGTGACTTGGAGTTTTGGTATGGCTGTTATTAATGTACTGCCTTCGGATGGGAAGGTTATTGACGAGGGTCCTGTTGGTTGCTCTGCTGATGTTCGCTGTGATGATTTTCGCCATCTCGATATTGGGCTACCCACTGAGATTCTTCGTCTTAAGGATGCCGGGTATTTGATGCAGGCTGTTGCTGCCTGCGATCGCCTTCTGGAGCAGAACCCCGAGCCTTCGCTGGCTGCTTGTGTTCGTGCCGAGCGGTATCGCATGCTCGAGACGCCGCTTCATTTTTCGGTGTCGCGCGATCAGGCTATTGCGATGATTCGCGAGGAGTGGCCAGAGTTTACCGAAGAGCAGTTTGATGACCTGATTAATCGTAAGCGTATTGACTGGCGCTTTATCGATGGCGAACTGTTCGTTCTCGACAACTTCCTCGATTCGCTTCGCGTATATCCCAAAGAGGTTCCCGGCATGCGGCCCGATTCTACGGACGGAATAGCACTGCGCAACGAGATGCTCAAGGAGATGGAGTCACAAAACGGATTGGCTCGCGTCATTACGCTTAAAGCGTCCGTGTCTGTCCCCGGTGCTCTGGAAGGGGAGACCGTTCGCGCGTGGCTACCCGTTGCCGCCGCCTGTCGTCAACAGTCTCATATCGAGGTTCTCGATATGACGCCGGAGGGTGCTGTTGCCCCCGCGAATGCTTCGGCGCGTACCGCCTCGTGGTCTTCTTCGAGTGAGCGCTCATTCTCGGTGACCTATCGCTATCAAATTGATGCCGCTTATCGTGATGTCTATGGGGGTGCGCTTCCGGTGCATCCTTACATGGACGCGCCACTGCCCGTGGACACCTCCGAGGACCGTCCGCACATTGCATTCACGCCGTATCTACAGCAGCTGACAGCCCGTGTCATTGACGGGCTCGAGGATCCGCTCGATCGCGCCCGTGCTATCTATGATTACCTGACGCAGTACATCGACTATCGCTATCAGCCGCCGTACTTGCTTTTGGGATCTATTGCCGATGACTGCGCGCATTCGCTCCGCGGCGATTGCGGCGTTATGGCGCTCACGTTTATCACCATGTGCCGTATCGCGGGCGTGCCTGCCCGTTGGCAGAGCGGCCTGTATGTTGCGCCCGATTCGGTGGGGTCGCACGACTGGGCAGAGTTCTATACGCCGCAGACCGGTTGGCTCAACGCCGACGTGTCATTTGGATCTTCTGCTCGCAGGATGGGGGAGGAGTGGCGCCGCCGTCACTACTTTGGCAATCTCGACCCGTGGCGTATGGTGGCCAACAATCGATTCCAGGCAGAGTTTGAGCCCTCTTTCGACGGCATGCGCGAGGACCCTTACGATAACCAGATGGGTGAGGCTTCGGTCGACGGTCGCGGATGCCGTCGGCGCGAGATGCTCCGCACGGTCGAACTCATCGGGTTGATTTTCAATCTCAACGCAACAGCCTGAACGGGCCC